>CAYGRJ010000117.1:0-4450 GCA_964352285.1 uncultured Candidatus Peribacteria bacterium | reverse complement strand
TGCTCAACTCGCCGGTGCTCAACTTGGCCGAATCTTTCTTCTCTTTTTCTTTGCTGATCTTGATATAGCGTTCTGCGATGGTTGTTTCGCGTAGCTTATCGAGCTGTACTTGGTGATGAGCTGGCCAACTGGCTTTGAGCTTTTTGAGTTTGGGATCGTTTTCTAGGGCTTTGTGAAAGGCCGCTTCGGTCTTGAGGTCCGCTTCGTTAAGGTTTTCGGGGTCGATGGCTGCAATAGTTTTTTTGAGCTCGTCTTGGGCATACAGCAGCTTCAGCTTGTTGTGTTGTTCAAATCCTTTCTGCCAATCCTTGTAGAGGAGAGAAGCTTTCTTTTTGATCTTTTCTTGGAAGCGAAGTCTTTGGTGCTTCTCGAGCTTCATTAACCCCAGCTTTCCGACTTTCTTGAGCATCATGGCTTCGAAGGCTTGAGGATTGTTGAAGTACTTGTCGTTTTTGAAATCTTCAGCTTCAACTTTTAGGGCTTTTTCAGCTTCACGATTATGTTCGATGAGGCGGTTTTCTTCAATTTTTACGTACTCGGCTTTCCATTTGTCATAGGGTGCACTTTCTAAGTGGGCCTTCACTTCTCGCTTGGCAGCTTCCCATTGCTCTTTGGGCAGCTGATCCTTGAGGGCGATAAGCTGCTGCATTTCGTTGGCCATTTTGTCTTTCCGGACAAAGGTGCTAAACAGTTCTGGTTTTTCCCAGAAGTCGGCCTTTCTTTCCACTTCTTTTTTCGTAAAGCTTAGGGTTCGTGACCGCTCTTTTATTTCTTGGATTCGCTGCAGCATTAGCTTTTGATTTTCTGCTTGGTTTAACGCTTTCCACCGTTCATGCAGTGCTTGTATCTGCTGATGAACCTGCTCTTGAAGAAGTTTCCGGAAGGGGTGGTCTTCTGGGTATTTGTCATCGATAGCAGCGTAGCCTTTTTGCGTGAAGTGCTCTTGGAACTGGTTAGTATCTTTTAGTGCTGCATTGCTGATATCCTCAGTGCTGATCTCCATGGCCTGGTTGATTTCAGGTTTGTGGAGTATTAAACCTCTTTCGTAGGCTGATTGTTGTTCTCGTTCCCAGCGGGCTTGTACAGTATTCAGCACCTGTTCGTGCAGTTGAGACTGAAGGGACTGATACTGAAGCTCGGTAAGGAGTCCCTTTTGTTCTTGAAGAAAGGTTTTGATATCGGTTTTCCCCATGATCTTTTCTGGATTGAATTCATCCACGTCGATCAAGACCTGATCAGTAAAGCTCAGCTGATCGATGACTCCTTCAGCCTGTAAACTTGCATTATTAAATGCTTCTAGCTGTTCGGGCTGAGCGTCTGGATCTGATTGCTCTTCGTAAGATATGCCTGTTACTATCGGTTCTTCGTCATATTCTTGAGCATCTTCTTGAGAGTTTTGAGGGATATCTCTAGCTCTTTCCTCATCGTTTTCGATATGGCCGAATTGGTCAGGGAATTCCGACACGGTATTGGGGGATAACGGTGAATTATTGTAGCTGATTATTGGCTATTTGTCCCCTTTTTTGTTATTTTTGGTCATTTAGGAGGTTTTTTACGAGCTTCTTGCTCTTCTCAACGCCAGGCTGCCCTTCGGCTTCGCTCAGGGTGACAAATGGCGTTGTTTGTTTTTTTGTAATCCTTAGCCATTTATTAGGGCCTTTACTAATTTCTTGCTCTTCTCAACGCCAGGCTGATTATAGGCATTGATTTGATAGAGCTCGCCGAGGATCGCAATCTGCATTTCGAAGAGCTGAAAGAGTTGTCCCATGGCGTATTCAGAAACTTCTGCGATTTCTATCATGACCGTAGGTCGTTGATCTTCCCGGAGGGCTTGTTCGGTTCCGTGGCATTCTATGCGCAGGATTTCGTGTACGGTTCTGTCAGGATTGTTATTGAGGACAGCGAATTTCTCATCGCTGATGTGGGGGACTTTGACATCGATGATGGGCTTCACCAGGTCGAGGAATATATTGAGCTTGTCGTTGGGGCCTTCTTGAAGCAGTTGAAGTACTGAATGCTGATCACTAGCACCTCGAAGTGCTAGGGGAGTAAGTCCAACCTTTATATTCTTTCCAATGGATTCAGCGAGCAGTTGTTGGTACCAAAGCCCGAGTGAATAAAATTGATCTGAGTAAGAGATCATAGATGTGATGTTTTTGCCCTGTTTACTGAGTTCAAAAGCGATGTTTGCGAGTTGCATTGCCGGGTTATTTTCGTTTTTGAGCTCACACTGAGAGAGCATGTCTTTTGCTCCTTCAAGCAGTTGATCGATATCTCCACCGAGGAGGGCGAGTGGTAGTAAACCTAGTGCAGTTAGTACCGAAAATCTTCCTCCAACCATCGAAGGGATTGGGAAACTGGTTAATTGGTTTCTGGTCGCTAGCTCTCTAAGGAAGCCTTTTTTTGGATCTGTGATAGCAATGAAGTTTTTTTGGTACTGTTCTTCGCTGAATTTCTCCTTGAGAACATAGTAATTGGTCATGGTTTCTAGTGTTCCTCCAGATTTGGAGATGACCATGACTAGTGTTCGCTCTGGATCGAGATTTAAAAGGAGGTGGTGAATAGTGTTGCTGTCGAGGTTGTCCAGGACGGTGAGCTTGTCATCGAAGGGAAAGAAGGCTCTTTGAAGGGTTGTGATCCCAAGGGCTGATCCTCCCATGCCGATGGCAATGATCTTATCCCAGCTTCCTGCGCGTTCTTGAACGAATGCTTTAATCGGTTCGACGACGTTGTCGGGATCTTGAGGCAGCTCGAGCCAGTCAGTGTAATCTCTTGTGGGGATTTCATCTAAGAGGTCGTAATGTGTTTCTGGTATGGGAAAGTTGCTGGTTGAGGTGGATTTGAGGGTGATCATAGGTACTGGTTACTGATCTGTATTCACTGACCCATACTAAACATGTTCAAAGAGCAGTCCAAGGAAGAGCACGTGACGACTGTGATCGAAGTGACACTTGTTATAAGTACTGATTATTAAACTCAATTTCGAGCTCTTCATGTTTGTGAGTTCCTCTGCGCTTGTCTCTGCACTTGAGCATGGCTTGTTCTTGAGCTTCTTGGTCTTCTATTTGCCGAAAAGGGCAGCGTTTGCACTGCATATCTTCAACGGTGTATTTCATACAGCAGCGTTCTTTGTATTTGGGAATATCTTCAGCTGATTTTCGCTGATATCGATAATTCGAATCGAGGTGGTCGAGAATGCTCATGGAAAGTTGAATATGAATGATGAAAATCAGTATGAAAAGTTTACGACGTTCATCTCCAAAAGGCGAGAAAGTGGGTATCACCGCTTTACAAGGGGCTTTCCTTCACGTATCCTCCATCTGTTCATTATCCAAAAAATAGTATGGCTGTAAAGCTTGTAGATCTCGCAGATAAACTCGGTATCAAGGTCGCGGATATCCGTGATTATATTGATTTCTTGGACTTAGATGTCCCGAAATCAGCTCTTGAAATTAGTGAAGCAAATGCTGAAACCCTTGAAGAAGAGATTCGAAAGGATATTGAAGTAGAAGAAGCTGAGGCCGCTAGTGGAGATGCTTCAGAAGAAGCAGAAGAGCCATCCGTAACTGAAGAGGTGAAGCCAGAGCAGATTGAAATTAGTGAAGAATCCAAAGAAAAATTGGAGCATTTTCAAGAAGCTCTAGCCGAAGAACGTGAGCGAGAGATTTACCAAGCTCAGCGAAAGTCTACGGCTGGTAAAAAAGATGCTTCGAAGAAAAAGAAGAAGAAAAAGGTCGAGGTGAATATCGAAGGAGCTGAAGATACTGGAGTTGAAGAAGCCGTTTTCCGGAAGGAAACAGGGGTCATCGAGATCCCAGATACCATTTCTGTGAATGAATTTGCTCAACGTGCTGGAATTCCTGTTGCTCGTTTGATTGGAGAGCTGATGAAAAATGGAATTTTGGCGTCTATTAATCAGGAAATTGATTACGAAACGGCAGCTATTATTGCGCAAGACTTTGATGTAAAAATTGCTCGAAAGCGTGAAGAGCATTCTATCGAGACCCTCATGGGGAATGATTTAGATGAATTGCTCAAGCACGAAGACCCAGAAGATATGGTTGAAAGACCACCTGTTGTGGTGGTTATGGGGCATGTGGATCATGGAAAGACTCAGATTTTGGATACGATTCGAAATGCTGATGTGGTTTCTGGAGAAAGTGGAGGAATTACTCAGCATATTGGTGCTTATCAAATCACTCATAACGAAAAGAGAATTACCTTCTTGGACACTCCAGGTCATGAGTCGTTCTCGGCTATGAGAGCTCGTGGAGCTATGGTCACTGATATTGCTATCTTGGTAGTCGCTGCAGATGAAGGAGTGAAGATGCAAACTGAAGAAGCATATCACCATGCGAAGGATGCAGGAGTTCCTCTGATTATTGCTCTTAATAAAATTGATAAAGAAAATGCCGATCCAGAACGCGTAAAGGCTGAGTTGGGTCAAAAG
>CAYGRJ010000116.1:0-4469 GCA_964352285.1 uncultured Candidatus Peribacteria bacterium | reverse complement strand
GAGGGGTGAAGATCTCTGGGAGCCGTTTCTACTTCCTGAAGAACGAAGGAGCATTGCTAGAAATGGCGATCCTCAAGTACACCTTGGATAAGCTGGTAAAGAAAGGCTTTACACCCTTTATCCCCCCAGTACTAGTTCAGAGGCCAGCTATGGTCGGAACGAGCTACTTCCCTGGTGGAGAGGAACAGGCTTATGCAGTAGGAGTGAAGAAGCCTGGTGAAGCTATGGAGCATGATGGATTGTACCTGGTGGGGACTAGCGAGGTGTCAGTGGCTTCTTATCATCAGGATGAAATGTTGAGTGAAGAAGAACTGCCAAAGATGTACGCCGGGATTTCTCCGTGTTTTCGTCGCGAAGCGGGTACCTATGGTAAAGACACCCAAGGGGTGTATAGAATTCATCAGTTCCAAAAGGTAGAACAGGTGATTATTTCTAAGAATGACCCTGAAGAAAGTGAAAAACTTCACCAAATGATTCTCGCTAATGCTGAAGAAGTGCTCCAGGACCTCGAACTCCCCTACCGAGTCGTCGACGTGTGTACTGGGGATATGGGACAAGGGCAGATCTACAAGAATGATATAGAAACCTGGATGCCGAGCCGAGAGAGTTATGGTGAGACTCACAGTTGCTCGACCTTTCATGATTTCCAAAGCCGAAGATTGAACCTGAAGTATAAGGATAAAGATGGCAAGAAGCACTTCTGCCACACCCTAAACAACACCTGTATCGCGAGCCCACGAGTCTTGATCCCTCTGCTCGAGATGTATCAGGAAGCTGATGGCTCTGTGACGATCCCGAAAGTCTTGAGGCCTTATATGTTGGATATGGAAAAGATTGAGCGAAAGGCCTAGATTCACTGATTTTGGAAAGCTCAGAATGCTTGAAAAAGCATGAAAAATAGCCTATAAATAGGGGTGATTTTCATGCTTCTATGCCTGTTCTCTTCCCCGTATCGGCCCTGCTCGGATCTCTAGGAGCCTTTGTCTTGATCGTCGGACGACGTTTCCGGATTATTCAGCAGACTCAGCACTTTCAAAAAGAGCTGGAAAGCCACCAAAAAAAGGTTGAGCGTGCGAAGAGAAAGCAGAAGACTCAAAAAAAGAAAGCTCTGAGTGAGCTCAAGAGGCTCTCGGATCAGAAGCAAACAGCTCTCCGAAACTTAGGATCCATAAATGAACTGATGAAGAAGGCTGATCAAGATGTGGTTCAGGGTCGGGATGACGAAGCTCTGAAGACCCTGATTCAGGTCTTGTCTTTGGATGATCACCACCGTATGGGAAACGAGCTCTTGGCTGGGGTTTACATGAGGAGTGAAAACTACAAAAAGGCTGAAATCCTTTATAAAAAACTGGTTGAACTCTACCCCTTGGCGGCTGACTACCACGCCTTGCTGGGGAGCACTTACCTGGAACGTCGGCAATTCAAAGCGGCAACAACCCACTACCAACAAGCTCTGCAACTCGATAAAAATAACTACAAGCGCTTTGTAGACTTGGGGCAGATTTCTCATCTGCGCAGGGACTATCACGACGCCTTGGAAATGTTTGAAAAAGCTCACCGCCTTCAGGTTCGCGATATTGATTTGATGTTTATGATTGTGGATACCTGCCTGCAGAACAGCGACCCGATAACAGCCAGAGAATACCTCCACAAGATCCTTGATTACGAGCCGTATAACCAGGAAGCCAAGAACTTGCTCTCGCAAGTGCTCAAAGATCTGCAACAGAATGCTTCATAGCTATTGCTTTTTTTGTTGACCGAAAGGCCAAAAACTATTACATTCTTCTCTGCTCTCCGAGATTTATGGATTTTCTCGATCTCGGTCTTTAGTTTTCACCACGATCTCAACAATGGACACTATTACACTTACCGTTTCTCCTCGATCTACTGATGAACGCGCTGCGCGTTTGCGGCGTCAAAACCTGATCCCTTTGGAGATCTACGGTCACGGATTTGAAAATATTCACGCTCAAGTTGACTACCAAACCTTCCGAAGAACCTTCGAGAAGGCAACCTACAGTACCATCATGCACATCACTGTAGAAGGTGCCGATAAAGCTGTTCCTGTGCTGGTTCAAGATGTTCAGTACCACCCGGTGTCGGATGAAATTACTCATGTTGACCTTCACGCTATCCGTATGGATGAAAAGGTACAAACGAATATCAGCCTCTCATTCGTTGGAGATTCAGAAGCGATCAAGCAAGGAGCATTGCTCAGTACTCTCAAGCATCAACTGGATGTGACTTGTCTTCCTGGTGATCTTGTTCATGAAATTGAAGTTGACCTGACAGCTCTTGCTGAAGTTGGAGATGTGATCCGTGTGGGTGACCTTACCATTCCAAAGGGACTTGAAGTTCACGATACCGATGAAGAACCGATTGTGACCGCTGTAGAACCTCGAGTCGTTGAAGAAGTTGAAGAAGAAGCAGCTGTTGGAGAAGAAAGTGAAGAAGGTGCTGAGAAAACAGAAGGAGATGAAGAGAAAGGAGAATAAATTGTTCACCCCTCTGAAGTAACGTAGACTCGGCCATGATCTGGAGATCATGGCCGTTTTTTTATGAGTACTCAAAAACCTTCTGCATTAATTACCCCACTCCGTGTGCTTTGGGCACTGGTGATTGTGCTGTTTGTGATCAACACTTGGCTGGTAAACCAAGAACCTGATTCTATCGTTCAGCCACCTGATGATGGAGAGATCGTTGAGAGACTGAGCTGGTGGGAATCCTTCAGGAAAGGACTGGACCTCTCCCCCGCTCCCCAGGCCTACTCGGTCTTTGATGGACTTCCTATAGACCCAGATACCGAAGAAGAAGGTTTAATGGTCATGATCGACAACTCGCTCTTTGCCCATGAACAGCAGTATGGGCTGCGGCAAGCCTCTTTGGTTTATGAAGCCTTGGTGGAAGGTGGCATAACCCGACTCATGCTGGTTTTCCCTTACCAAGATGCGATAAAGGTTGGACCGGTTCGCTCCGCTAGGGATTACTTCGTAGAAATCGCCGAAGAATACGGCGGTATCTATGCTCATGCTGGAGGATCTCCAACATCTCTAGAAATGCTCTGGGCTTCTGAGCTGCTGAAAGACATGGATGAAGATGAGCGGGAAAGCGGAGAGTTGTATAGCTTTCGAGATGACCAGTACTCTGCACCTCACAACCTCTACTACGACCTCATTGCTACCCGAGAACGGGTGAGAGACTTAGGCTACGAAGTTCAGGAACCCCACAAGACCTGGTGCTTTGAAGATGAGTTTATCCCCGAACTGTCTGAGAAAATCAGCAAGGTTGGACTGAGCTATAGTGCCGATGGAGTGATTGACTACCAAGTTGCCTTTGATTATGACGCTGACAATAACCATTACCTGCGTTCGAGATACAACAAAGGCGAACTGCATATCGACAATGCAGATGGAGAAGCGGTCAGCCCCTCAAACCTTTTGGTGCAGATTGTTCCTAGCCAGCTGATTGATGGAGATGAGAAGGAGCGTCTGGAAATCGACCTCAGAGGGGAAGGAATTCTGCATTACTTCTGGGGTGGAAAGCATGGCAAAGGCTACTGGAAGAATACCGGAGGGGAAACTCAGTACTTCCAGGCAGATGGTACCAAGCTCTGTGTGCCTCCAGGACAAAGCTGGATTAGCATATTGGATAATGCATCACTGCTCGATGCTGAAGTGGACCGGAGCTAAGGGACTAGGAAACGAGCTTCTGCAGAAAGAAAGCAAGAATCAATAACAGCTATAGGCTTTGAATTTTGACTGAGCTATAGTTCTTTGTGATCGTTTGTTTGATTTTGCCTGTGAGATTTCGATATTCATACCGGCGTACAGACCTGGAAGAAAGCTATTCTCCTTGGCTTCTCGACCTGTCGACCCGACAAGACCAGTTGCCTCACAGAGGCACTCTTGCTGCTGTGTTTTTGGACCTTCCTGCTGTACAGCAGGAATCGGTGCTGTACTTGAGGCAAGAAGAGCTGCCTTCTCGTCAACGAGCTGCTCGAACAAGCCTGGCCAGTTGCTGCGCCTTCCTTATGATTATTTTGGGAAGCTTCATGGTGATGTGGTCCCCTTCTCAGGCTTCTTCTGCGCGAGAAATGCTCTCGGCACAGCTTTTGCAGGAGTTCTCACTTCTGCACCAGTCTGTTAGCAATGCAGACAACTCAGAACAATTGCCGAAGAGCTTAGATGAGATTCGTCAGCTGGAACAGCAGCAGCAGCTCCTAGACCCTGTTGTGCTCAAGCTCGACCAGCGCTACAGAAGTCCTCAAGACCTGCTCTCTCAGATTAGTCAGAAGTTTTATGAAGGCTTTATCCCCTTTGAGAAGTTGATCCGCAACTGGGAAGGGATTGATGTATTGCTATTGGAGCAGTATTTACCAGCAATGAAGGAGCTGGCGCAGCAGTCGCGCTCGGCCTGGCTGGAACTGCTAGAGCTCACTCAGGAGCAATCCTTTGCTGATATTTCTGAGG
>CAYGRJ010000115.1:0-4497 GCA_964352285.1 uncultured Candidatus Peribacteria bacterium | reverse complement strand
AAAGCTAAATTCATATCCAACTTCGTTAAAGGCCTTTACCCCTGATTCAGCAACGATTTCTAGAAAGGCGACCTCCATAAACTTTTGTCCGCCTTCTTCTGTATCTCTTACAAAGCCTCTCACCTTCACCTCTTTCTGCTCGAAATCGAGGAGATTAACCTTCTCACTCTCCAACACGGCCAAGAGTCTGTCGTCCTGCTCAAGTCGGTGAGTTCCTTCTCCATATATAGAAACACCAATTGGCTTAACTATCCCCTGATATTGCTTCATCTGCTGACTAAAGACATCATCTTCGACACCTTCTTCCAAGGATCCTGGATAATCCTCAACGATATCTGATGAAGGTGTGGATCCGGACATCCAGCCTCTTAGAGCCCAGAGACTAGCGCCAACGAGAATCAATAGGAGTGTGCTGACAATGAGAGTTTTGAAGGTTTTCATAGGAATTCAATTCAAGACGGATATTTAAAGTACCGATATATCTATAGTAGCGTTATGATGGGTAGTGAGCAAGACTTGCCCTTAGCCACACTTGACGATGAAGTCCTCTGAAGCACAATCGCTAAAGCATCAACTCCGGAAGAGTTATGGATCCATCGCTACTGAATTTGCGTCGAGTCGACAGTATTCATGGCCTGGTTTTTCCCTTATTAAAGAGGAAATCAACCTTAATGGCCCTCTTCTTGATTTGGGGTGTGGAAATGGGAGATTGTATGGGTTTTTGAAAGAACTCGGCAACATTGATTACACAGGAGTAGATTTTTGCCCTGAGTTATTAGAAAAAGCTCGTCACGCTTTTCCTGGCGTTGAATTCGTAGAGCAAGATATGAGTAAACTCGATCTGGAAAATGAATACTCATCAATTGTCTCAGTCGCTGCTTTTCACCACCTCCCTGGTAAGCAACAACGAAAAACTACTCTAAAAGCCATTTCTCGACACCTAAAGGATGATGGAGTTCTTGTTGGAAGTGTTTGGAATCTCTGGCAGAGAAAGTACCTCAAGCAGCATCTGAGATCTTGGCTGAAGTGTATCTTTAGTGGATTTCGACATGATCCTCGGGATTTAGAGATTCCTTTTGGAAAGGAAAAAGTCCCGCGCTATTACCACGCCTTTCTCCCTGGCGAATTGAGAAAGCTTCTGAAGAAAAATGGATTTGAAGTGCTCCGATTCGAAAGTATTGGCCACAACTACTGGTTTGTGGCTCATAAGAACGTCGCCGAAACGGTCTCTCACCCTCTTTTTGCCAAGCCTCAAAGAGAAACTCCACTTCGAACTCCCCGCCCTGTAGCCACTTCTAACCGATGAATGATTCCCGACCATCAGTATTAGGAGTCCCCTTCGACAGGCTGAGTATGTCTGAAGTTCTTAATCGTATGGAATCTAGCTGTCTGAAAGGTGAGCAGCTGATGATGATAACCCCGAACCCCGAAATGTGCTTAGCTGCTCAGAATAATAGTGATTTCTTGAATCTTCTACAGCATTCCGAACTGAACATAGCAGATGGCTTTGGGATTTTGTGGGCAGATCGATTTCTCCAGGGAAAGAAGAGTATTTTTAGATGGTTGTGGACACTCCTCACCCCTTGGATCACCAAGAAGGTCTCGCGATTTCCGGAACGGGTTACTGGCACGGATGTGATGAAGATCTTTTGTAAGCAGTACCGATCTCGAAAGATTTTTTTACTCGGAGCTTCGGAAGAGGTAAATGAACAGCTTTCAAAACAACTGATCTCTGAAGATGTGAATATTGTAGGTCGAGATGCAGGAAAGTCCGATGAGTCTGACGACATGCGCTTGAGAGCACTAATAAAGAAAAGTGAAGCTGAAGTCCTTTTCGTTGCCTTTGGTGCACCTCAACAGGAATTCTGGCTCAAGAGAAACCTTCCCCAGCTCCCCAAGATTTGTGTTGGGATTGGTATAGGTGGAGCATTCGACTTTTTAGCCGGCAAGCGGAAGCGGGCACCTCTTTGGATGAGGAAATCTGGTCTTGAATGGCTTTTTCGAGTCATAATAGAGCCATCTCGTATACGGAGGATTTTCCGAGCTACGGTCGTTTTCCCCTGGAAGGTGCTGATGAAGAGTTGGGAGTGAGGGGCTGGGAATGATATGATGGGGGTGATTTTTTTGCGAAACTAACCTTGTACCCCGATGGCCAAACAAGATCTGATGCTTCCGAAAGGGATGCGAGACCGAGACCCTGCTGATAAGATTCTTGAACTGAAGGTTTTGGATACTATCAGAGAGGTTTATGAACTGTATGGCTACGCTCCCCTAGAAACACCAATGGTTGAACGCATGGATATCCTGACGGCAAAATTTGCTGCCGGAGATGGTACTGATGTGATGAAAGAGATTTTCAGAGTTCAGGATCAAGGAGAGCGCGAGCTTGGACTTCGTTATGACCACACGGTGCCTCTTTGCCGATATATCGCCATGAACCCGACAACGAAGATGCCCTTTAAGCGCTACGCGCTGGGAAGGGTGTTCCGTGATGGACCTATAAAGCTGGGGCGTTACCGAGAATTCTGGCAAGCTGATGCTGATATAATAGGGGTTCCTGGAGTCTTGGGAGACTGTGAAGGTGTGATGATGGCTGCTGAAGTTTTCAAACGTCTAGAATTGGATGTCGTGATCAAAGTAGGTTCTCGAACCATTTTGAATACCATGATGGAAAAAGCTGGTATTCCTGAAGATCAAAAGCCGCAAGCACTTATTGCTCTCGATAAACTGGCGAAAATTGGTGAGAAGGGTGTGCGCAAGGAAATGGATGAGGCAGGTATTGCCTCTGATGCTTGCGAAGCCCTTCTTAAACTCGCCTCTAGCAGTGGAAGCAATCAAGACAAGCTGAACTTCCTCCAGCAGGAACTGGGAGACTCTGAAGGTCTGAGCAATATGCGTGAAATCTTGGATATTCTTTCAGATCTCGACGTGGTTGAGTTTGATCCAACCCTTGCCAGAGGGCTTCAGTACTATACGGGCTTTATTTATGAGTGCTTTACGAAGGAAGGAAAAATCACCTCCTCTCTCATTGGTAGTGGCCGCTTCGACAAAATGACTGGGCAGTTTATGAACGGCAAGCAGGACTTTCCCGGTGTGGGACTGAGTTTTGGAGTGAGTGTGATCGCTGATGCGCTCCGGGAAAAAGGAGTAGAAATGCGTCCATCGATGACTGAGGTTTATGTGATCCCGGTGAGTGATCAAGAGCGAAGCTATGCGATGAAAATTGCCCAGCAGCTGAGAGCTGATGGGATCAAGACAGATATGGACTTGGTCGGAAAGAGTATTGGAAAGAACTTCTCTTATGCAGATACCTTAGGTATTCCGGTGACGGTTACTGTAGGTGAAGATGAGCAAACTTCTGAAAGCTGTTCTCTGAAGAACCTCAAGACTGGTGATCAGTCGACCTGTTCGCTGAGTGAAGTTTCTTCGGCTGTCAGAGCTTTACTCGGTTCGGCTTCGTAGTGCTTTTGAGGCACAGAAGGTTCCTGCTGAAGCTTGCGAAGAGGACGATGAGTCCTTTCTTGTTGGTGAATTCCACAGAACGGGCAGCTCTTGTAAGCTACTGGTATATGCTCATCGCAATCTTGGCATTCTTTACGGAGGTGATGAGAACAATTGGGACAGTAGAGAAAGGCCTTGCTGAGTGACTCCTCACACTGTGGACATTCTGCTAGGCTTAGCTGGTATTCTCGGATCAGACGCTGTTCTACGGACTGGAAGTGCTTCTGAATCAGGGTTTTTTGAGGCCGAAGAAAGAGATAAAGAATGAATCCTAATCCAGGAAGCGTCACATTCATCAGCACTCCCCCTACCAGTAAGTCGATACGATGAGTACGAGTAGAAAGATCTTTAGCAACCCATATGACTGCTGCAAGCCAAACAGCAGCTGAATAAAGCACGATAGCTGTAAGCGCCATAGGCAGCGTAGACGAGTTGAGGATCGCTGGAATCAGATCTGTCATGAAGTCTTTTTGGTTGAGGTCTTTTTCTTAGAAGAGGTCTTCTTCCTGGCCTTTTTAGGAGCCTTATTCTCTGGAGATGGTGATGAAGCAGCTCTTTTTGGTTTTTGAGAAGACTGCTCTTGGAACTCTTCGAAGAATTCGTGCTCAACTTCATCGTAGTACTTTTCTAGAAGGGTTCTTTGTGGACGAAGAACCAGGTATAAGATGAGCCCAAAGACCGGAAAAAGAAGGTTCAGGAGGATGTAGAAGACCTGAACAAGGAGATTGTTGGAGCGATTCACAATGTCTCTTGCCACCCAGATCACCAAGGCCAACCAGAGCAGGGCGAGGTAGACCAAGAAGCCTTTGATCAGGTAGTCAAAGAGTGGAGAAGAGAGCACTCCCATAATGGTCTCGAGTTTTTCCATACTTAGTGTTGTTTACGAGATAGGAAAAGCAAAGAAAGTGAAAAAATCAGGATGGCGAGTTGAAGAAGCTGAGTAAAGCGGTGGCCTCCGTAGATCAGCATTTCGTCACCTCGGAAATACTCACATAC
>CAYGRJ010000114.1:3420-4556 GCA_964352285.1 uncultured Candidatus Peribacteria bacterium | reverse complement strand
CTCCTTGGTTCATAAGAACGGTTTGTCCTGAACTAAAGAGTGAAAAGGATCCTGTAGGAAGAGACTCTAATACCCCAGAAACAGCAAAAACAGCTTCTCCAATATTGAGCAGGTCACCATTTTGAAGAGAGAGCCTCTTCATGAGGTTTGACTCAACAAGCACTGTTCCTTCTTTGAACACTTCGGAATACGAACCTTCTTCTACTTCGACTTGTCCAAAGAGTGGGTACTGCTTATCGACAACTTGAATTTGTGCTAGGGCTGATTCATCGGACTGCTGATGACGAACTATGCTCGAAAACCTCAACCATTGGGTTTTTTTTATCTCATCTCGAACTGAATACTCCTGAATGATTTTCTCTAGGTCTTGAGATAGGGGAGACTGGCTATCGATAATGATTTCTCCTCCAGAGATTTCTTTTGCATCAAAGCTTAATGATTCCTTCACACTCGCATCGAAGGCACCAAGACCGGTTACCGACACAAGAGAGAGGGCCGTGCACAAAACAAAAAAGAAGAGCAGTCCCTTTGAAAAGTTGATTTCTCGATATAAAAAGCGGAAAAAATTCATATTCCTATAATCAGTGAGAAGCAGCTAAAAGTGTTGCGCTTTTCTTTGCAAAAGCTTTACCGCTTTGATCATCTACTACCTTTCCGTCGCTGAGAGAAATAACCCGATCTGCTAGTGCGGCAATAGATGGTTCATGAGTAACCATGACGAGAGTGGTTTGTTGTTCTATCCTTAATTTCTGAAGAAGCTCTATAACATCATTACTGTTTTGAGCATCGAGACTTCCTGTTGGTTCGTCAGCAAACAGGATTTGGGGTTCTGAAATAAGTGCTCGAGCCATTGCAACACGCTGCTGTTCTCCTCCTGAGAGCTGATTGGAGAAGTTCTTCGCCCGGTGATCAAGCCCAACCTTCTTGAGCAGCTGCAGCGCCTTTTTTTGGGATAAGGGATCTTTTTTGAGATCTAATGGTAGCTGAACGTTTTCTAAAGCATTCAGAGAGGGGACCAAATGAAAAGATTGAAAAACGAATCCAATATTGTCTCTCCTGATTTGTGCTTGTTTGGACTCCGTGACATTATCGATTCTTTTGTTATTTAGCATCACCTGGCCTGAGCTCGGTTTGTC
>CAYGRJ010000114.1:304-3410 GCA_964352285.1 uncultured Candidatus Peribacteria bacterium | reverse complement strand
TGTAAGCTCGACTTTCCTGATCCAGATGCCCCCCATATCACCACGAATTCCCCAGCGTTAAAGCTAACGGATACTTTTTTGAGGGCATGAATCTTGTTGCTTCCTTGCGAAAAGACTTTCGATACAGAACGAGCTTCAAGGACTACAGACATAATGATCAATAAAGGATATTATACTCTGGGTTATCATTCTCTCACGACTTACACAGTATGTTACTTTCTCTGATTCGAAAAGCAGGCCTTGTATTCTGTCTAACACTCCTTTTGACTGCATGTGGATCATCATCTGAGCCAGATTCTTCTCAGGTTTCGAATGAGAGCAACCCTTCAAACCAAGCCATACCCACTAAAACCATTGTAGCTTTGGGTGATAGCCTGACTGAGGGATACCAACTCCCTCAAGAAGAAAGCTATCCATCTCAACTCCAAGAGCTTATGAATCGTGAAGGATATAGGAATTACAATATTGTTAACGCTGGAATAAGTGGTGATACCAGCTTAGGAGTACTGAATCGAAAAGAATGGATCATCAATCAGTCTCCTGATGTTGTCATCCTGACTATTGGAGCTAATGACGCCTTCAGAGGTTTTGAACTTCAGGAAACTGAACAAAATATTGCTGATACTCTTGAAGCCTTTCAAGCGAATGACATCACGGTGATTTTGGGTGGCATGCAGATCACAGAAAACCTAGGAAAGGACTATATTGAAGCATTTGAGAACTTGTACAAAACCCTTGCCAAAGAGTATGAGACCCCTTTTATCCCATTCTTTTTAGAAGGCGTTGCTGGTAGAGATGATCTCAATCTCCCTGATCGTATTCACCCGACTAAAGAAGGCTACAAAGTCATTGTAGAGAAGAATATTTGGCCAGTTCTCAAGCCAATACTCGATGAAACCTAGCAACACATCTCTTGTTGATCTACGAATCGATGATGACACTTTCTTTTACACTCTCTAGCACACTCGAGAGCTTCTTGGGAGATTCGACACCAATGATATTAAAAGCATTTCTGTCTCCTGGAGTAACGGATGACCAGTAGAAGAGGCTTAACAAGCCAAAAAACTTCTCATCAGCACAAATCAGCGTATAGTTGATCGGCTATTTACCAGGAACACATGAAAGACTTAACCGAAGGACCTATCCTCAAGAGCTTGTTTTCACTCGCAGGACCACTTGTATTGACCAACTTGTTTCACAGTGCCTACCAGCTTGTCGACACCTTTTGGGTTGGTCGATTAGGAGCAGATGCTGTTGCGGCGGTCTCCCTCAGCTTTCCTATCATTTTCTTACTCATCACCTTGGGCGGTGGGTTTTCTCTCGCAGGGACTATATTGGTCGCTCAGCATTATGGAAAAAAAGACCTCAAGCAGGTAAATTACCTAGCCTCACAAACGGTTATGCTGATGTTTCTGATTTCCATCGTGATCTCAATACTGGGGTTTTTCGCCGCCGAACCTATTATGTCGCTTATGGGAGCATCCGAAACCGTGCTGCCAAATGCCGCCAGGTACCTAGAAATCTCATCTATGGGGATGGTCTTTATGTTTAGTTTTTTTGTCTTTCAATCCCTCATGAGAGGAGTCGGTGATGTTCGAATGCCCCTCTATATTGTGGCCAGCACTGTGCTACTCAATCTTATCCTCGATCCGCTTTTTATCATGGGGTATGGATCCTTCGAAGGTATGGGAGTCACCGGTGCGGCAGCATCTACTATCATGACCCAAGCCCTGGCTAGCCTCATTGGTCTCGTCATTCTCTTCAAAGGAAAGCACCGTATCAAGATCCAAAGAAGTCAGTTTATCTGGGACTGGCCCCTCGCCAAAAAAATGTTTTTCTTAGGCCTCCCAGCCTCTATAGAGCAGTCTATGAAAGCTCTTGGTCTCACCATTATGTCCTTCCTGGTTGCTACTTTTGGAACCATTGTTGTGGCTTCTTATGGTATTGGCATTCGAATCCTCAGCTTCATTATCATCCCTTCCTTCGGCCTGTCTATGGCGACCTCAACCCTCGTCGGGCAAAACATTGGCGCCAACAAGATTGATCGTGCTGAGCAAATCGCTATCAAGAGTGCACAAATCGGATTCGTGATCCTCTTCTGCCTCTCGGTCCTCAGCTTCTTCTTTGCCCATGAACTTTCAACAGCCTTCATACCCGGTAATCCAGAAGTTATAGAAGGCTCAACACTCTTCATCAAATTCCTTTCGCTTGCCTTCCCCCTCATTGGCGTAACCTTGATCCTCAATGGAGTGTTTCAGGGGTCAGGAAACACCCGCGTCCCTATGATGCTTTCTATTATTTCCCTCTGGGTATTTGAGTTTCCAATCTCTTACATCCTCTCCAAGCACACTGGCTTACACGAAACAGGACTCTGGATAGCCGTCCCGGTAGCAAATGGACTCGCGATGCTGATGGCTCTTGCTTACTTCAAGATGGGACGCTGGAAGCAGACACAACTGATCCAAGATGAAAACCAGATACTTGAAGAAAAGGTGATTGTGGAGGCTCAGATTGAGGAGGGGAGGTAGGGGTATTTCTTGCTATGAAGATTGGGTCTAAGACATTTTGATTATTGCCTTACTGTAGCTGTTATTTGTAGAGCTGGTCTGAGGTAACTCTTCCTACTAGAGGGGTGCTTCCAAGGTAATAGTTAATAATAACTATACTTTTCCACTAGATTTTAGAACAATGGTATTATTTGAGCTGTAGACAAAATAAAACACTATTGTTTTGGTAAAATAGAAGAAGATTAAAACAATTGAATGGACAACAACACAGAGCCAATTCAGAAGGACCATGGGCTTTCAATCAGTTACCAAATCAAATTTCCTCCCCTTACTGACTCTCAATTAGAACTTTGTAGGAAGCTTGATCGAGTTTATGAGGAAAGTGGTTTGAAAGCCAAACCATCGGATATGTTCAAGGGAGCAGTGTGTGCAGCAGATCAAAGATTGAAATCAAACCCAGATTGGATCTCTCAGGCTGCAAATTCTCTGCGAGAAATTCTATACCCGTTCTATTCTCGAAACACAAAAGAAGTATCTAGAGATGAAATCACAACAAAAAGTGTGGTTCATGGGAAAGACTTTATCCATGAGGTTGGGAG
>CAYGRJ010000114.1:0-294 GCA_964352285.1 uncultured Candidatus Peribacteria bacterium | reverse complement strand
ATCTTACTCATCATGGCACCTCTGGTAAAAGAGAAATGACTCCTGAAGACATAAAGAAGATTGATTTTGAGACACTTCTCAGTGATTTCGAGGGTTTGATTAGCGAAGCACTAAAGAGACAGATCGATGTATTTACCGAAATAGATTCACTAATTGCCATTCCGATTGAAATGCTTGATGAAATTCAAATTTCTAGCATCATAAATCTCAATAGAGCATCACAGGAGTACTTTTTTGCTCATGTAGCAATATCATGGGTGAAGTGGGTTAATCAAAACGATTTCTTTGTATGCC
>CAYGRJ010000113.1:0-4577 GCA_964352285.1 uncultured Candidatus Peribacteria bacterium | reverse complement strand
TAATCAAATGATGCATATGAAATAGGGAGATTTAGGGTTCTTTTACCACAGCCAGAAAGAAAAGTCGGTTGTTGGGGTGGTTGAAATCATCAAGGAGCATTACCCTGATCACACTGCTGAAGATGATGACCGCTGGAGCATGGTAGATATCAGAGCAATAAAGACTCTCGAAAAACCCGTTCACCTTCATGAAATCAAAGAACATCCCCTCTTAGAAGATATGGCCTTGGTCAAGCAAGGTCGATTATCAGTTTCACCAGTCAGCAAGAAAGCCTTTCAAACCATTTTGAAGCTTGGCAAAACCACCCTTAAGTAAATCTCCACATTTCTTTATCCCACCTCTATGTCAGCAGAAAACTCCCCCTTTCCATCATTTTCTCTCAAAGATCAGCATGAAAGTGTTTGGACCCAAATAGACTTCTTAGGGAAATGGACCATTCTCTACGCCTATCCCAAGGATATGACCAGCGGATGTACAACCGAAGCTCATGACTTTAGCCGATTGCATAAATCTTTTGAAAAAATGAATGCGCAGGTTCTGGGAATCAGCCCTGACGACATCAAGAGTCACAACAAGTTCTGTGATAAGGATAACATCAGCTTTCCCTTGCTCTCTGATCCTGACAAAGAACTCTTAAAATCACTAGGTGTTTGGATCGAAAAATCTATGTACGGAAAGAAGTATATGGGTGTAAATCGATCAACCTGGATTATAGATGAGGATGGAATCATCGTGAAAGAATGGAGTAAGGTAAAGGTTCCTGGCCATGCTGACGAAGTTCTTGAAGCCCTCAAAACCCTCCAAGCTTCATTACCTGAAGATCCTGAATAATGACTGAACTTCTTATCCCCAACGAGCTCCCTCAGAACATCGCCCTTATTATGGATGGGAATAGACGCTGGGCTCGCCAACATGGACTTCCTCAACTCGAAGGACACCGCAGAGGACTCCAAAGAACTCGTGAGGTCATCGATGAATGCCTAGAGCTTGGGATTCAGTCTTGCACGCTCTGGTGTTTCTCAACAGAGAACTGGAAGCGAGACCAAGAAGAGGTTGATTACCTGATGATGCTCTTCGAAGAGTACCTCAAAAAACATGTGAAGAAGCTCCATCAACGAGGCGTCCGCATTCGTCATATCGGCCGCAAAGACCGACTCCCAACAAAGGTTATGAAGCTTTTTGCTGAAGCTGAAAGCCTCAGCAAAAACAATACTCAACTCACCCTTCAGTTGGCTATTGACTACGGCGGACAAGATGAAATCCTTCGTGCGGTGAATATGGCGTGTCAGCAAGGAAAAAAAGATTGGAATGCTGACGAATTTTCGCTACTCTTGGATACTGCTGGGACAGCTGACCCTGATCTTATCATTCGCACTTCTGGTGAACTCCGAATGAGTGGATACCTGCTCTGGCAGAGTGCCTATAGTGAGTTTTACTTCACAGAAACCTGTTTTCCTGAGTTTACTGTCGAAGAATTTCACAAAGCCCTCAAAGACTATTCTCGTCGCCAACGTACCCGTGGTGGCAATTCCACTTCTTAATTTTTCCTATGAACGTTTCTCGAAAAACTTTTGAATACCAAACCGAAGGACAGTTTCACTTCGTAGATGTAACTGATGACGTCATAGATTACGTTAAAAGCACTGGTGCTACCGATGGATTGGTTCATGTCTATACTCCACATACCACCACCTCACTAAAGATAAATGAAAAAGAAGAAGGTTTTCAGCTGGATTTTCGAGACTACATGAGTGAATTGGTACCGAAGAAGCGATACTACCGTCATAATGATCTTGATATTCGAGACGAAAAAACTCTTTGTGAAGACATCAACCTCTGTATCAATGGTGATTCTCATATCATTCAGATGCTTGTTGGATCTTCTAGTGAAACCATTCCACTGGTCAATGGTGAATTAGCTATGGGAGAGTGGCAGCGAATTTTCTTGATCGAAGTTGACAAGCCACGTCCACGTCGAATTCAGGTCAGCGTGATGGCAGCGAATGCGGTTGAAGGTGCTGATCACAAACCAAGAGCACTCGAACAGGCAGCTTCTGCAATTGAAGAAAAAGAAGTCGTCCCGTCAGCATAACTCTATGAAAATACTGGTCTCCAAATACGCAGGTTTCTGTGGTGGCGTAAAAGCTGCGGTCATGATGCTGGAGCGTGCTTTAAGACAGTATCCTGATCGATCATTAAAGGTGCTTGGGCAACTGGTTCACAACAAGCAGGTGAATCAGGACTTCAAAGATCGTGGAGTACAATTCATAGACTCAAAAGAAGAGATGAAAAGTGGAGATCTTGTTTTTATTCGTGCTCATGGAACTCCTGCTGAAACGTATGAATACATGCAAAATAATGAGATCGAGTACGTCGATGCGACCTGTTACAAAGTAAAGAACACTCGCGAGATGGTCATCGATTTGGAATCTAAAGGATGGCAAGTAGCTGTGTATGGAGAACATGAACACCCTGAGACAATTGGATTAGTTGGCCATGCTCAGAATGGTTTTGCCATTAACCGAGAACTGCTCGATGAGATTCCAGAACTCAAAAGAAGGGTTGCCCTCCTGTGCCAAAGCACCGCAAACCGAAAGGAATTTCAAGAGATTGCCAGCTTTCTAAAAGCTCGTTGTGAAGAACTGCTCGTGAACCCAACCTTTTGTGACTTCACCGTTGATGCACAAAATGATGCTCGCTCTCTGCGAGATGAGGCGGAAGTGATGTTGGTGATAGGAGGTGAAAACAGCTCGAACACCTGCCGGCTCCAAGAAATTTGCAAAGAAAGCATCCCCTCTTATCACATTCAAACTCCTGAACAGATTCAAGAAGATTGGATTCGAGGAAGAAAGTGTGTGGGGATTACTGCTGGAGCTTCTACACCTCAAAGCCTGATTAGTGAGGTTATCGAACTGCTCAAGACCCATGACCAAGATGGTGTTGCTGAGGAAGTCTTGGTATAATGAAGTCCATGAATTCCCAAAGAAAAACACAGAACGTTCTGATTGGATCTGTAGGAATTGGCGGAGATAACCCTATTCGCATTCAATCCATGACCAATACTCCCACAGATGATGTGGAATCTACTGTTATGCAGACCATAGAATTAGCTGAAGCGGGTTCGGAAATCGTGCGGATAACGGTCAACACCCCAGAGGCCGCCAAGGCAGTCGTTGAGATCAGAAAGCAACTTGATCAGAAAGGTTGTGCTCATCTCCCTCTCGTTGGTGACTTTCATTATAATGGACATCTGCTGCTTGGTAGATATCCAGAATGTGCTGCTGCCCTCGACAAGTATCGGATCAACCCTGGGAATGTTGGGAAAGGTGACCAACGTGCCGAACACTTTTCTCAAATTATTCGTATCGCTTTGGAAAACAAAAAGCCTGTTCGCATTGGTGTGAATTGGGGATCACTGGACCAGGACTTATTGACCCAGCTGATGGATGAGAATTCTAAATCGAACTCTCCACTTTCAGACAAGGAGGTTATTATTGAAGCCATGATTACAAGTGCAATTGACTCTGCACAGCTGGCGGAAGACTTAGGCATGCCAGAAAATAAGATTATACTGAGTGTTAAAATGTCTGAAATTCCGGATATGACACGAGCATATACTCAACTCGACAAGCGTTTACTTGATCTTGGAAAAGGTTACCCACTCCACTTAGGTCTGACAGAAGCTGGTTATGGAGCAAAAGGATTAGTGGCGAGTAGTGCAGCTCTCGCCATCTTACTGGATAAAGGAATTGGAGATACGATAAGGATATCTCTAACCCCGAGTCCAAGTTCAAAACGGTCTGATGAAGTTGAAGCTTGTCAGCTGCTTCTGCAGACGATGGGTATTCGATCCTTCAAGCCATTGGTAACCAGCTGTCCAGGTTGCGGGAGAACCTCGAATAACCTTTACCAAAAGATGGCTGAAGACATTACGGAATATATTGATGAACGCATCCCAACTTGGTCGCAAGAGTATCCTGGAGTTGAGGAGATGAAGGTGGCCGTTATGGGTTGTATTGTAAATGGCCCTGGTGAATCCCAGCATGCAGATATCGGCATCAGCCTTCCTGGGAAATCTGAATCTCCCATGGCTCAGGTGTACAGAAATGGTGAGCTTTTTCGAACCTTAAAAGGAGAAAATGTTATCCAAGATTTTAAAGAGCTCATGGAAGAGCACGTCAAAGAAAACTATTCATAATCTGCTCCTATGGAAATTTTGACCATGTACTACGGCATTGATATGGCTGCCATGGTCCTGACCTTTTGGAGTATCTATGCTCTTGGAGACAAAAAGGACTATGGATTTCTGATTGGCATTGCTGGCAATTTCTTATGGATGGCTTTTGGAATCATGACGACTGGTGTTGCTATCATCATTGCAAATATTATTATCGCGACTCTTAACGCGAGAGCGTATTGGAACTGGGAACATGAGACCACCTAGTCTTCGCCTAAAAATCACCGTGGAACACTTTTGATTGATCACTTCTTAGGAGTCGAGATGCTGGGTACTTTGATGCAGTTTGGAGAGCGCTTTCGACAACCTTTAACTTTTCATCACCGGTAATGAGAAACC
>CAYGRJ010000112.1:0-4674 GCA_964352285.1 uncultured Candidatus Peribacteria bacterium | reverse complement strand
AAAGAATAGAACGCCAAGCTAAAGCACAACCAGACAATGCTGAAGCTCAATTTAGGTGGCACTTTGAGCGACTTCGAAACGGAATCACAGAAGCTATTTTTGAGGTCCTAGAAACCAGTAGAGGTATTCCCAGCAGACATGTAGCCAAAGCTCTCAAAGAAACCGGGCTCGATTATGTAGATCTAAAAAACGGCATCAATCATCTGGATATCAGCAAAAACTATCAATACCGTGATCAGCTCCTTCAGCAAACAGCCATCGCTTGGGAAATAAATGAACACGTGGTAAATGACACCACTCACAAAAAAATACCCAGTGATGACAAAGCAAAAATCGCCAAAGCAGTACTCACGTCCAAAGGGAACCAACCAAACCTTCAGGCTTGGATTTTTGGATCCTCAGGACTCCAAGACCTAGATGCAAGACCCTGTAGCAATCTGATTCCTGAAGACCTCAATACTATTAAGTACTGCACCAAGCTCCGCACACTTCGGCTCCATGCTGAGCAACTCGACGAAAGCATATGGGAACGACTCTCAAAAGCTCCACAGCTTCAAGAACTAGAAGTACAACACTCAAATCTGACTGGCGAAGGACTAAAAGAGGATTCACTCCATGAGCTCAAAACTCTTCATCTGGAGTCGAAGAATATAACTCAAGCTGGTCTACAAGCCATATGCACACTGCCCAAGCTGCAGAAGCTCCATCTCGTACTCTTTCTACCGGGTTTCGACCCCGAGGCCTTTAAAGCCTTCACCTTGCTCAAATCGGATACTGAAGTCACTCTCCAACTTCACTTACATGACAGGGAACTCAACCAAACAACCCTAGAACTTCTCAACAGTCACCCTGGCATCAAAATCCTTCGACTGACCGGAACAAAAACTCCCGATTTGAGAAACTTTAAAAACTGCCACCGACTCCCAGTTGAACTCAACTACCGCGATGAGCTGTATGAAATCCCACAAGGAAATAAAACAGGACCGATCATGAAGGGCTTAGAAGCATCCGATCTCGAAAACATCCATGAGATTCCTCATCTTAAATCGGTTTCACTACACTCTCGAAATCCTCAAGATGAAATCATCGAAGAGTTAATACACCTAAGTCCTCAAACGGAAGTAGAGCTCGACCTGATGCACCCAGGTGAAGATGATCCTGAATATTTTCAAGAGGAGTTTCCTGAATGGACAATCAAGCTGAGCAAATCAGGCTGGTTGAACATTGGAAACATCAAAGGTTTAAAAACCCTCAGGATTAATGGAGCTTTCCCAGGATTTGACCCAGCAATAGATGGCCTCGAAAAGCACGAAGGTCAAGAACAGCTCACAGAACTTCTCGAAAAAATACGAACGAACACACAGCTCAAAGAACTCTCTCTCACAAACATCCCTTTCCCTCCCTCCAGCTGGGAGAAACTGAAACAGCTCCCCTTAGAAAAGCTTGAACTGGTCGAATTGCTGCTCTCTGAGCTTGACCCGCTGCAAGCACTTACAAAACTCAAAATACTCCATCTGATCGGCATCGATCGAGATGTGGATATCATGAAAGCTTCATTAGAAAACCTAAGCTCAGTGAAAAACCTGGTCATCGAAAGCGCCAAGAACTTGCCAGCCAGCTTCTTGACCCAACTTGGAAACACCCTTCATCAGACAGAAATAACCATCAACAGACGTCGCTACATAGAAAAATCTGGACGCTACCTCGAAACCTAGGAAAGGTCATGATCCTTTCCCTCTCCACTTCCAGAAGTACTTCATGGCAGATCCCAAATGAATCCAAAACACTTTTTTAAGTGGCCAAAATCCACGCTGACTTAAGCGCTCTTCAGAATGAAGCATCTGAGACTGAGGATGATACCAAACCTCATGACCCGCTTCAGATAAGCGTCGGCAAAGGTCTGTATCTTCAAAAAAAATAAAGAAACGTTCATCAAATCCTCCAATCTCCTGAAAGCGCTCCTTCCTCATCAGCATCACGGCCCCCACCATCCAATCCACCTGTGTGGGCTTTGTAAACTTCTCAGACTTTAAAAGATATGATTTCGATCGTTTCGAGAATCCAGGCACAAAAGACAATCGATTCGCCATCAAGTCTATCAATTTCGGAAATCTCCTAGCAGATGCCTGTACAGACCCATCTGGATTCAGCAGTCGAGAACCAATCAATCCAAAATCACCCTGTTCATCTGCAAACTTCAACAACTGACGAAGACTGCCATCAAGAACTTCGATATCTGGATTGCACAACAACACCATGTCACCCTTTGCTAATTTCACAGCTCGGTTACTCGCCTTCGCAAAACCCTGATTCACGGGAGACTTAACCAGGCGGACCTGACCACCAAACTTCTCCAGCTGTTGCTTAAGAAGACCATGGTCAGCACTCCCGTTATCCATAACGATAACCTCGTACATACAACCCGGTGGGAAATCAACAATACTTCCCAGCAATTTCTGCAGAGCTTCTTCATGGTGATAATTTACAACGCATATAGAAAGTTTCATTAGTCAGAAGGGTTACGAAGAGCAAGTTCTCTCACAACAACAGCAAGCTTAGATTCGAGTTCATCTACTCGCGCCAAAACATGAAAAAAAGCAGAGAACAACATGACAAAGGCAAAAAAGATTAGGGCATTCACACCGCTCTTTATGCCAACTAAATCTGGTAACTGATCCAAAAATGAAGGCCAGAGAGCAACAGCACCTATACCCAACCATGCCAAGACCCAAAGAACACAGGACTTCCACTTTAAACGGCCATTACGAGCATATGATAATGCCCGAAAAATCATCAGAACACTCCAGAGAGGAGTCAATAAGGCAACGAGAGACCAGTTAGGCATAACTAAAACAGAAATAGAAAAGCTGTAAAGAGATCATCAACTGCTTCTTGAAACAAGAAATCAGAACTCTCGTAATAACAGGTGTGAACGATGATCATCACTCACAATGAAAGTATACCTTAACCGAGTGAACCATGAGAAAACGAATCCATATACTCTGCACAACCCTGGCACTGTCCATCTTCTTTGGCGGGACTCTTGGCCACATGACTACCCATGCTCAAGAAACAGATACTTCTCAACAAACCACCAAAGCAGAAGTCTCTCAAGAATCAGAAACGAAAAAAACATATGACACAAGTCATGGAAACGAAGCACATGCCGAACAAGAAGAAAGTGAAAACAAGAAAACCTGCGACTCGAGCTCTTCACACGAAGATGAAGTACCCTTCAATCATATAGGAGAACTCACACGAAACCCTTTAAGAGACAACAGACGCTCAAATCTCAAAGGCGATAAATCTCATCTCATTCAAGACCAATTCGTCACTTCTGACCAATATCAACGCAAAAACTACAAGTGTCATAAAGGCAGCAAGCATATGAAGCTTCAAAGCAAATCCAGATACTCAGCTGCAATAGCCCACGAACAGCATGAACAAGAGTTATCTGAAGATGATGAAGAAGAGGACCCCAGATAGTTACCTGACTCCCCAATTGGGGAATATTGTCCACCACCTTCTGAAGAACAACCAGAAGGAAACCCTACTCCTCAATCAACCGGAGTGGGGTTTTTTAGTGGTGGAGAACTTAAGATACTTTCCTAAAAAACCACTGAAAGGGATATGAAACAAAGCGAAGAAGAAGGTCTACTCCTTGAGCAAAACACTGCCCCTTAGACAAACTGTACAAAGTGTACGAAACAGAGATACCGAGCTCATCACAACGATAAGAGGCTCTATAAGCCCTTCTCATAAAAACCGAACACCAAGCATATCCACTCGGAAAATCCACCAACAATGCCATCGCATCACCCTTAACCCCCTTCATCCCCGACTGCGTATCACTGAAAGCCCCACTCCCCGAAACCCACTGCAATATATTTGCCAATCGATTTGCACAACGTCTCACAAAAGGAATTGGCTGTTTTTTTAAAAATCGACTTCCATTCACCACCTGAGCTCCTTGAAATAAAGCCCGGCGAAGCAACTTCAGATCCTGAGGATCATGCTGCCCATCCCCATCTATCGTCAGCACCCAATCCGCTCCATGATCCAGAGCGTACCGAGCTCCAGTCTCCACAGCTGCACCAACCCCCAAATTCACCACATGCCGCAAAAAAACCGCACCTTGATGTTTCGACCGAAGGTGTTGAGCGTAGTCGAAAGACCAAAGTGGAGAAATCTCTTTCGAGAGATAAATATCAGAACCATCATCAACAACGATCACCTGCGCACCCAATTCTTCAGAGACCTTTAAGAGCTTCGGAAGCCACGAGCCAAACACCTGCTCTTCGTTGAAAACCGGTACGACAATAAATCCCTTGTTCATAAGCATAAAGATACCACACTGAGCTTTTAAAAAAAGAATCCAAAAATTCATATATATATAAGTAGGGATTCTCGCGCCTTCAAAAAATAAAACTTGCCATATAGTCAAATAACACGTAACATACTTGCCTTAGGGAAAAATTGCGCCTTAGAGTGCTTTAGAACCCTAACAATTATTGGTTACTAATCTTTTTTCCAATGGTCAATCTCATTCGTAAGGGCATCAAGACCCTCTCGACCCTTAGCCTGATTGCCGCCCTTGCGGTACCAGGAGTTTTTCTTTTATCTCTCCAAGCCATTGCGGTAGGTGGAGATGGTGCCACAAGCAACAATCAGCTT
>CAYGRJ010000111.1:0-4683 GCA_964352285.1 uncultured Candidatus Peribacteria bacterium | reverse complement strand
TCATATTATATTAACATACTTATTTGCCTGTGTCAAATATTTATTAGTCCTCTTGATTTGGACTTAGAGCTTTTCCATTTCAGGAAGATCTCCCACCAATGGTTTGAGGTAGTTGAGTCCCGCTTCTGTCACGGTTTTTGAAGACTTGTCGTAGTATTCATCTGGAAGGTGACGAGTCAAATTGGCAACTTTATCCAAATCTACAGCTTCTATGCTGATCGTGTAGGGAGTATTTGATGTTCTTTTGATGCATATTGATCCGGATTTGAGACCTTCTTTGATACTTTGAACTGCTTTTTGGCCGACTTTAAAGGCTTCTTCTTGGTCTACAGGGCTTGCATCTGGATAGCAACGTTGTGGGTAACCAAAGGTGTCTTGCCGGACTCGTTTGGCTGCTCCTGCATCTTTGAGGTAATCGGTGAGGACGTTCCCGAGGGGAAGTCCGCTGAGCTGTACATTCCCATGGGCATCCACTTCGTTTTCAACAAACTTACTAATGATGGGTTTTCCTTCTTTGTCTTGAATCCCTTCACTAATAGCGATGACGGCTCTTCCGTGTTCTTCTACGGTATCTTTGATATCTTGAGCGAATTCTTCGAGTTCGAAGGGGACTTCGGGTATGTAGACTTTATGGGCACCACCAAGTGCTCCTGCAGTGGTTAAGAATCCAGCGTGTCTTCCCATGATGATCCCTAAGTGAACTCCTGGAAGGGCAGCATTGTCTCTATCGAGACCCATGAAGGCTTTGGCTACAAAGCGTGCTGCTGATGGGAAGCCTGGTGTGTGGTCGTTTTCCATCAGGTCGTTGTCGACGGTTTTGGGAATGTGAAAGCCCTGCATTTCGTAGCCATCTTCTTGTGCTGCTTCTAGTACGAGCCGAATGGTTTCTGATGAATCGTTTCCTCCTATGTAGAGGAATCCTTGAATATTGTGCTTTTTGAATATGTTCAAAATATTTGTACAGTACTCTTTGTCTGGTTTGTCTCGAGTACTTCCTAGTGCGCTCGAAGGGGTGTTGGCAACTTTTTTGAGTTTTTCATCGTCTAGCTGGTGCAGTTCGATAAAATCTTCTCTGATTATGCCGCTTATCCCATGTCGTGAACCAAGAATTTCGTAGCCATGCTCTTTTGCTGCCATCACGGCTCCAACGAGTGATTGATTGATGACAGCAGTTGGTCCGCCACCTTGGGCAATGAGGAGTTTCATATGAGGGAAGGGATTAAGGGGATTGGGGTGACTATGGTGACTATAGGGGCTAAGTGTGAAGTGGTTTGGATATCGTGTTTCTTCTTTGTGGGTTTGTTTGTTGTGATTCTTTAAATTTGTGAAGAAAGTAGCCAGTGAGATTGATGAGTTTCATACATTCGCTAAATTCTTCTTCTGAAATGTATTGCAGTTCTAATGCAAAATCAACGAAGCAATCGAGTTCCACGAGTGATCCGCGACTTATTTCCATGAAGTGTCGGCAATCTTTATACGATGATCTTTCGTTCCCTTCAGCTATATTTGCTTGTATTGATAGTGCTGCCCTTCTCATTTGAGAAATCATTCCAAATTTTTCATCGTCAGGAAATCTCTTCGTCATTTCATATATATTTAAACTGAGCTGTTTAGCTTTTTGCCACACAATGAGTTGTCGAAATGATCTCTTATAGGTTTCCATATTGCTCTTTAGTTTGCACTTTAAGATATTCCTTGATGATCATTCAGTAAAGATATTTTGATTTCCTCCCTTTGTTCTTTATTGTCCTTATCGTCTCTGTCATCACTCAAGATGTTTGAAAATATTATTGGTCACGATCGTGTGAAAGCTCAGCTTCAGCATGATCTCGAGAAGGGAAATTTGCATCAGTCTTATGTGCTGTCTGGACCTGAACATGTGGGCAAGATGAGCCTGCTTCGCGAGTTGATGTCTCAGAGTCGTTCTGGCCAAGCATTTGATCCTGAGTCTTCTTTCAGTAAAGATATTTTGATTTCCTCCCTTTGTTCTTTATTGTCCTTATCGTCTCTGTCATCACTCAAGATGTTTGAAAATATTATTGGTCACGATCGTGTGAAAGCTCAGCTTCAGCATGATCTCGAGAAGGGAAATTTGCATCAGTCTTATGTGCTGTCTGGACCTGAACATGTGGGCAAGATGAGCCTGCTTCGCGAGTTGATGTCTCAGAGTCGTTCTGGCCAAGCATTTGATCCTGAGTCTTCTTTTGGAAAGATGGTATTGGAGGGGCGGGGGAGTGGATTGATGAGTTTTTTGGATGATGGATCGACTTTGAAGGTTGAGCAGATGCGATCACTTCAGGATTTTATCTCACGGCGTGGTGCTGATGATCAGTTTACTTTTTGTGTGATCGAGCATGTGGAGCGTATGACTATTTCGGCATCGAATGCTTTTTTGAAGATGCTGGAAGAGCCTTCCGAGCGTTTTGTGTTCTTGATGACCACGCGTGAGGAGCATGCTCTTTTGTTGACTATCCGATCACGAGTGCAGATTTTTCGCTGCCAAGTGCCTTCTTCATCTCTGACACAGCGGTTTTTGGAGAAGTCGATTTCTAACCCTTTGGAGCTTGAAGAGTTGATGCGCTTGTCATTGGGGAGAGTTGGTTGGGCTTTGCGTCTGCATGCCGATGAAGAGCTGTTAAAGAGAGCACGTGAGCTTTATGATTATGCACGTTTGATCTTCGAGAATGACCTTGTTGATCGTTTCCAAATAGCAGATCACATGAGCAATAAGGATGTTTCGCAAGTCGAGTTGCAGCAGTTCTTGTCTTATTTGACTGTAAAGCTTCGTGATGAGGGTGTTTCTCGTGTTTTGAAGCCTCTAGAAAAGGTTCAAGAGTTGCAGAGAGCCTTTCGAAATACGCAGATAAATAAGCGTTTGGCACTGGAGTCACTGTTCTTGGAGATCATGCCAACTTGACAAAAGTATTGACAAGTTTTTAGTATTAATATAGGGTGTGCTCACATTCGCCTCATTATTTCTTGCGCGACATGAATTCTTTCCGAAATCTCCATCTCATTACTATCTGTAAGTGGTTTGTGGTCATTATGACCCCCCGCACAGCTTTGAGTTAGGAAATTTCTAGAAAACTTTTGTTAGAAACTCACCTTCCTCAAAGCGAGGAAGTTTTTTTGTATTTATTTATTACTCTTATGGAACAATCAACTCAGATACAAAATCCTTTGGCTCCACCTTTGTTGGATGATGCCCTTAATATGCCAGTGGAAGTAAACCTTCCTCCAGCTATCTCAAAACAAAGGGATCGTTTGGAATCACACCTAAATACTCTAGCTGATGAAGTTCGAGATCAGTTTCGTGATGTTTTATCGAAGCTTGAAGCTGGATTTAGGCTTCCTTCTCTCGATAATCCATCTGACCTTAACAAAGGATACCCTTTGGGAGTGTTCTCCCGTTACGAGGGGATAACTTTCTCTGACTTTAGGGCTTTGCTTTTCAATATACTCACGGCTAGAACTCCTATAATGCCGACAGCAGAGATTCCACATTTTCTTTTGAGTGGATTACGTCAACTTGCTGAGAACCCTGATGGTTTAGATATATCTGCTGTGGACCTTGATAAGGAACTTTTTAGAATGGGGACACTCGTAGATGGAAAGAGAGGAGCATTGGGAGGATACTAGTTGCTTTGTTTGTTCTCGTGACTGTGATTCGCTAAGATAGGAGGTGACTTGTTCACCTCCTTTTTTATGCTCCTCCTTTCTACAGATACTCTTCATGGTTACGGGATGAACCGGATTTTTGGATTTGCCAAAGATGCTGGTTTTGATGGTATTGAGTTGGCTCTCGAGGCCAAGAATTATGATAGTCAAAATGCGGAATACCTTAATGAGCTTTCGAAGGAGTATGATTTGCCTATCCGTGCCGTGAGGACTTTTACGAACAGCTCTATTAAGCAAACATCATTAGCTCTTGAGCTCGCTCGGGATGTGAAGGCGAAGGTCTTGATCGTGGAGCCTCCACGTCTTTTTGATTTCAAATACAAGGAGTGGATGCGAAAGGAAGTTCCGGCTCTTCGTAAGCGATATGATCTTCGTATAGCCTTAAAGAATGGTCCAACGGAGTATACCTGGGGGATTCTTCCAGGGCGTTCATTAAACAGTGTTCCAGATTTGCAGAACTTTAAAGAGGTCTGTTTGGATATTTCTAACCTGGCGGCGAAGAAGATGGACCTGATGAGGACCTACGAAATGATGAATAAATATTTAGTTCATGTTCACCTCTCGAATGTGAAGCGAGATAAAGATCACCAGTTGATGTCTGAAGGGATCATGCCTTTGGAGAGTTTTCTGACGAAGTTGAGCAAGGATAAGTATGAGTTTGATTTGTCACTTTCGGTAAAGCCTGCATATGTAGCTGTTGGGAATGATGAGAAGATGATGAAGATATTGCAGTCTCAGCGGAAGTACTTCGATAAGTATTGGGAAGGATAAAATGAGATGGGAGTTTGGAGTAGAGGGGTGTTTTTTTGAGCTTAAATCAATAAGTCTTGTTTTTCGCAAGTTCAACTGAATGGGTAATCGCATGCACAAGCCAGCTGCGTTTTTGACGGTTTCTCTGTTTGTTGGTATACTTGTAGCTGTACGATTTTGGAGTATCCGGTTCTCTTGAAAACAAAATCACGCCGTGAAGATACCTCTGACCTTTCCGACAGACCTGAATTGATT
>CAYGRJ010000110.1:0-4686 GCA_964352285.1 uncultured Candidatus Peribacteria bacterium | reverse complement strand
GACTCAAAATCGTGTGGCTTCGGTCGTGAGGGTTCGAGTCCCTCCCGCGGCACCAATACAACACTATTATCAGCCTGACTTCATGGCTTATTCATCATGACCCAGCACACCCATGACGTAGTAGGCTGCAAAGACTCCTAATGGGAGATAGGGTACAAAAATCCTAAAGGCTAAGGTAATAAAGGTCACCAGCAGGGCAGGAACCTGGCAATAAAAAGCAAGTTTTATCAGGAAGGACGCCGAGAGCTTTTGCTGACGTCCGGCTAATATAATCATCCCGACTCCGAGGAACAGGAGGGCGAGAATCCAAGTACTTGTAAAAGTGTATACCAACGCAAAGAGGGGAAGTCCCACTAGTAAGGCTGTACGTATCCAAGTAAGGATGATAGGAAAGAAGCCCTTCACAAGCAGGGCAAGATCAGACTTGCTGTAGGAAACATTGGGAAGCTGGTCGCTCAGTGAGCTGTATTCGTATTGTTGGATACCCCAGTAGTCTTTAAAGACGATCCCATCTGAGAGGAGTGCAGCAGAGTAAGGAATCTCCTGTGGGAATTCGTAGCCTTCCACGGTCTTGGAAATATCGAGTTCAAGAGCTGCAAAGGAGCCCTGATTCAGGGTTTTCCCAGCTGAGAGCCCATTGTCTTGGTCGATGTTCAGGCTGAGAAAGTGCGGTGATGAGGAGCTGTTGAGTTTTCCATTTTCAAAGCCAATGGTGATATCTGGCATGTACTCATTGTAGACCTCAAGGGCATCATCAACGCTGGGGTTCCATCGATTCAGGGCATACCAACTACTGATCAAAACCAAGAGTGAGGTCAGGAGTGAAAGAAGAAACAGGAAACCAAATGCTCTACCAAAGGAAATCTTTGGAATCTGTTGGTAAAATTCTGGATTCCAGAGGCTTTGAGACAGTGAAGAAAAAAACCGTGGTCGGTAGCGTTCAGTTTTCATAGAGAGGATATTATTTGGCTAATGATCGAGAATTCCACGAGAGCGCATGAATCGTTTTCATGGTCTCAACTATAGCAGCACTTTCTATCAAGATTCCAAAACAATCTGAGCCAAGATTAAGCATAAGAAGCTTGTCTTCCCACATGGCCATGCAGGAATACATCATTCCGGTCTTTTCTGGTACAAACTTCGTTTTTCGACATTGAGCTTTATCTAAGGGCTCGAGTTCTCGATCCTTGGGGGTGTCGTAGCAAATCGAACGAATATGGATTTTCTTCTTTGTGCGTTCTTCCAGGAAATCATCCATCCACTTCTCGCCAAACTTGTCAGCAAGGTCGTCGTGAGTGGCAAACTCGAGGATTTCACTCTCGCTACTTAAGAGTTGAGAGTAAGCTTTCTTGCAGGCATCTACGCCCTCAAAGAATGAGGTTTGTGGACGGGCGCTTAGTGGATGGCGAAATTCCTTAAGGAGGGGGATGAGTTCTTCTAGTGATTTTTGTGCTTCGAGAATCTCTCGGTTCTTACGTTGTTGTAACTGCTGAGGGTCGCCATAGAAGTACTCGGTTTTTCCTTTCTTGTTCATCGTTACATAGCCACGCTCTACTAGTCTGTGGAGGATGAAGAGAACGGTAGCCTTTGGGATTTTGAGGCGCTTGCTGAGAGTAGATGCTGGTTGTTGCCCTAGTTCAAGAAGCGCCAGATAACAGGTGATTTCCTTCTCTTTCCAGCCCAGCTGCTGGAGCAACTCCTTTATCATCGACAATAATTATTGACAGTATATGTTCAAAACATGTTGAAAATACGTTCAAAACCACTAAATTGGAATCAAATATTATTGACAGCAACCACATGAACCATGAAAACAACCAAATTATTCACCGAAGATGCTTATCAGACCACTTGCACAGCAAAGGTTGTAGAAGTCAAAACCGATGAAGAAGGTCGTCAGATCGTAATCCTCGATCAAACCGTATTTTACGCTCTCAGTGGAGGTCAACCAGGAGATACTGGTACTATCACAGGTCCATATGGAGCCGAGAAGGTTATCGACACTCGTTACGCCTCCGATGAAAAGGTCTTGATTTACCACTACGTGGAGTCTCCTACACAACTTCAAGTGGGAGATGAAGTCAGCTGTGAGATAAATTGGGAACGACGACATCGCTTAATGAGGCTCCATTCACTGCTTCATATTGCTGGAATGGTCTTCGAGGAGATGTATGGCAAACAAGAATGTGTGGGTTCAAACATGAATGTAGAAAAAGGACGATTTGACTACAAGTTTTTTGATCAAATCGATATTGAGCAGCTCACAAGTAGAACCCAACAACTTATAGATGAAGGTCGTGAGATTACGACTCGAGGGGAAGAGGGAAATGAAGTCAGGAGAATTTGGAATATGGAACCATTAGGTGATATGCCTTGCGGTGGAACACATCCCAGAAGCAGCTCTGAAATTGGAAAAATTCGTCTTAAGCGTAAAGGTCTGAGTAGTCAGGGCCAGAGGATCTACTGCATGCTTGAAGACGAGTAGATTGGCAAGGTCAATAGATACCTCATGCCGATTTCAGGTGATATTCTAGAGTTACTCTCATTTGAGAATATGATCTGGAATCGAAAAGCACCATCTCTTCGGCAGATACGTAAATATGTAGAAGCTGCTAACTATCTTGCAGCCACTCAAATCTATCTGCAAGACAACATTTTTCTTAAGGAACGCCTCAAACCTGAGCACATAAAAGACAGGTTGCTAGGTCACTGGGGGACTGTTCCAGGAATTAATTTCGTCTACGCTTTCTGTAATTACCTGATCAAGAAGTACGATCAAGAAATGCTTTTCGTGCTCGGGCCTGGGCATGGATTTCCGGCACTACAGGCAAACCTCTTTATAGAAGGGTCGCTGACGAAGCACTTTCCCAAAACTATTCCCTATACCGAAAAGGGGATCGAAGAGATCATTAAAAAGTTTAGCTGGCCCTATGGATACCCAAGCCACTCCAATCCAGGAGCTCCTGGTGTTATTTTAGAGGGGGGGGAATTGGGATACGCCTTATCGACCGCTTACGGTGCTGTTCTCGACAACCCAGATCTCATCGTTCCTTGTTTAATAGGAGATGGAGAAGCGGAGACTGGTCCAACTGCAACTGCCTGGCATGCCAATAAATTTCTAGACCCGAAGACCTGTGGAGCAGTATTGCCAATTCTCCATGTGAACGGTTACAAGATCTCTGGACCAACGATCTTCGGCCGCATGTCCAACAAGGAACTTGAAAACCTTTTCTCGGGATATGGCTATATGCCAATTATTGTAGAGGGCAAGAATCTCTACGCCCCGATGATGAAAGCTATGGAGAGGGCTTATAAGCAGATCAAGAAGATTCAAAAGAAATCGAGGGATGGGAAAGAGGAGCTGATCAAACCAAGGTGGCCGATGATTATTTTGAAGTCTCCCAAGGGGTGGACCGGGATTCACAATATTGGAAACAAGCTCTTAGAAGGAAACTTCCTGTCTCACCAGGTCATCGCGAAGGATTGTAAAAAAGACGATCGGCAATTAGAAATGGTTGAGAACTGGTTTAGGTCCTATCACTTCGAGAAGCATTTTACGGTGGGCAAGGGATTTTCTCGAGATATCAAAGCGGTAATCCCCCCGGATCAGCTCAAGATGGGGCTGAGTAAGTACTCACAAGGAGGGAAGATCAGAAAACCACTTAAGGTTCCCGAGCTGGGAAAGATGTCTATCCGCATGATAGAACCTGGTCAACTGAGTGGGAATTCTATGTACAAGGCTGGCGATTACTACCGTGAGCTCTTTAAGCTCAATAAGAAGCAAAAGAATTTCCGAATCATGTCGCCAGATGAGACCTATTCAAATCGCATCATGGCAGTTTTCAACGAAACCCAACGCTCCTTTGTCTGGCCACGAAAGAAGAATGATATCGATATGGCCGCTGATGGAAGGGTTATGGAAATGCTGAGTGAACACACCCTTCAAGGATTTATGCAGGGCTATGTACTTACAGGAAGGCATGCTGCTTTCGTTTCTTACGAAGCTTTCATTCAGATCGTCAGCAGCATGGCAGATCAATACGCTAAATTTATTAAGGCTTCACGTGAGTTCCCCTGGAGAAAACCAGTGTCTTCAATTACTTATATTTTGACCAGTCTCGGTTGGCGGCAAGATCACAACGGATTCTCTCATCAAAACCCAGGATTTCTGGGGTCGATGCTGATGAAGCATGGTCACTTGGTTTCTACCTATTTCCCAGCCGATGCCAATAGTATGCTGGCAACTCTTGAAGACTGTAGTAACGACACAGATCGTATCAATATTATTGTTGCTGGAAAAAACTACTTGCCGCAATGGAGAACACTCACTGAGGCGCGGCAGCAGCAAAAGAAGGGCTTGTCCATATGGGACTTTGCTAGTCATAAAAACCCAGATGTGGTGATCGCCTCAGCAGGTGATTACCCAACCCAGGAAGCTTTGGCGGCCGTCAATATCATCAGGCACATGGTGCCAAAGGCCAAGATCCGTTACGTGAATGTTTCTGAGCTGACAGCATTGGGTATTGGGGATGAATCCAAAGAGATGTCCAAGAAGGACTTCATCCATTATTTCACCAAAGATAAATTCATCATCTTCAACTTCCACAGCTATCCAACGATTATCAAAACGATGTTCTTTGGTCACTCGTCAGCAAAGAGAGTTCAGATAAACGGATACTGCGAAGA
>CAYGRJ010000109.1:0-4720 GCA_964352285.1 uncultured Candidatus Peribacteria bacterium | reverse complement strand
TAGTTCACACAGCTGTTGAAGCTTTCCTGAGCTTCAAGAAACTGGACTCGGTAGGGATGATTGTCTAATTGTGCTTGTGGGCAAACAGGATCAAAGCATCCCACAATTGGTGGAAGCATGTGATCCGGAGTCGACGCACTCTTTTGAGCATACTCTTGCCTCAACACATCCTGAGCAGCTTGCTTTCCATAGAGAGACTCCAGAGACTTCCTCTCTTTTTCTTCATCAATCTTTGCCTGGTGATATCGATTCTTAGAATCGTTATCGTCTTCTTCTGCTTTTCTGACAGCTGCACGGGCATCTCTGTACTCCTGAGCTGTTTTATCAACCTGAGCTTGAGTATCAGATGGATTTGCAGTGCTCTTCCCAGTAAGGGCGCCATAATGATCGAGCTTGGCATTTCCATAGTTTGCAGAGGCTTTTTCAAAGTCTTTTTTGGCCTTTATAAGCAGATCAAGAGCTCTGGTCATTTCTTCTCCGGCTGCCTTTTTTTCTCTTATGGCATCTCGGTAGCGCTGCAGATTGGGATCATTGTCGTCTGCGAAGACGTAGGGTTCAGTACAGCTGAAATCTATACAGCTACTTCCCATGGTGCTGTTGCTCATATGATCAAGCAGTTGAACAGCGCTCCATTCGTAGTTCGAGCTTTCTTCTTCACAGCCACAACTGGGAAGCTGTACTGGACTGCTCTCGGCCTTCACCGTAGGTGCTTTGAAAATTTTCACGGGATCCTGACTGTTGGAATGGCTCGGAAGAGTAAAAATCTTTTGAACTTCTAAGCCCTCGAGACCTTCGTCGATTATTCCTCCAGCATCGCTGTCTAGTCCATCAGCTTCTTCTTGGGTCGCATTGTTGATGATGTCTTGGAAGGCTTTGCTGAGTTCATCTGATTTCCCACAGTCGTCGAAGCACTGATTAAGGCCGGTTAATGCCTGTTGATAGGGTTGGAAGTTGTAGATACTTTGCTGAGCACAACTGAGATCTAGACAGTGTGCTCCAGGAACTTCAGTACAAAAATCTTCAGCTTTGTCTTGTTGAGCTTTTTGAGCAGCTCCTCCTAGCACCTCTCGAATTACTTTGTTTTTTGATTCCCTTCCGATCAAGTCATCTGCTTCGTCATCAGCCTCTTTGAATTTCCTGTCCGCTTCATAGTATTCGTTTTGAGCATTGTGCTCAGCTGTCTTGAGTTCTTGATAGGCATCCCAAGCTTCATCTCTTACGGTTTTGTTGGCATTGTAGGCCTTTGCTTTCTTGAGCGTGCCTGCACTCGATCCTTCTTTCTCTGCTTCATAAATATCAATTCGAGAATCTTGAAAATCTCCTTCAGCTTGCTCATATGCTTGTCGAGCTTCAGCTGTGTTATTGCTGGCTTTTCTCCAGGCTTTTCCTGATTCAATTTTGTCGATAAAGAGCTGTCTATACGTGGCTTCTGCAGGAGTGTACTGAGCATTTGAACTTTCAGTTACTTGCAAGCAATCACTGTTCAAGCATTGGTTTTCTGGAGACCGAGGATCGTAGGTCGTGAGCGCCTGGGTGAAGAGAAAGGCTAACTCTTCATCTACCTGCTGTACTTGATCATCACAGCCACAGTCTTGACTGAGTTGAGAGAAGTCATCTCTAAAGCTTGCTTGACTACTACCGCGATGACCAGCGCGAAAGCTTCCTCCACCGCCACCATTGTTGACCGTGAGGTTACTGCTGTCACCAGCTACGAATTCATTTCCAGCATCGTCTGTTGCTCCAACACTGGCATTGAGATTACTGGCATTAATATTCCCTGAACTCACGGTATAGAGCCCGGTAAAGATATTGGCAGCAGGTGTGAGTGCCAGGGGGTTAGGTCCGCCAAAGGCTGAAAGGTCAGCTCCAGCCGAACTGATGTCTGTATTATTGTCTCCTCCTCCGGAATTATCCCACTGGACTTGTATTTGATCTCCAACATTTGCTACTCCATCAGCATTTTGATCAAGACTGATACTTACGGTGATATTTCCATCAGTGACAACCGGAGCTTGGTTATCAACTCCATTGCTTGCCACGGTATCAATGGCACCATCTCCCAGGTTATTACTCTGCTGGGTAGGGTTTGGATTGCCTGCACCATTGTTTTCATCCGCATCTTGAGCAGTCACTTGCACTGCAGAAGCTGCATTATTGGCAACAACGTCAATACCTCCTGGAGAGGCATCATTAAGCGTAATGTCTAACTGAAACACATCACCAGCACCCCCATTGTCCGTTACACAGGGCACATTGTCGTTCGGATTCCCTCCATAGGCTGTGAGGTTAGCCTGTACTTGGGTACTTTGTGCTCCACATCCACCATCTGCATTATTGATGTCTACCGTTACTCGTATGACGTCACCAATATTGGCAAAGTTGTTTCCATCATTGTCACCTATCAGCTGCAGTCCGACAGCTGCAATATTGATAGAATCATCTGCTGCCTGGGACTGAGGTATAGCAGCTAGGAAAGTATTGAGCGCGAGAATAAGACAGCATGCTGCTGAGCATATTTTTTGAAGGAACAACTTCATAAGTGAGCATTAGAGAACAAGACCTATTTGTCTTAATGTACTCTTATGCTCAATAAGGCCACAGGAATTACTCTTGGAGGCTGTTGGGATTATTGTTTGATAATGATGATGGAGCCACTTGTCCCGCCACGGCGGGACGACCCATGTTTAACGAGCCTAATGTCCTTTCATATTATAATGGAGCCACTTGTCGGACTCGAACCGACGACCCACGGTTTACAAAACCGTTGCTCTACCAGCTGAGCTAAAGTGGCATATAGTATGCTGGTAACAGAACATAGGAAGGCTACCAAAAAGTGCTGAATCAGACAACTGAAAATCATGAGTTTATTTGAATTCCTCTTCAACAACAATTCACTGAATTTCCATTGATCAGCAGATGGACTTTTGTTACTCTCTCAAAGCACTGTTACCGGGTAGGTTCCAGAGCGGTCAAATGGGGCGGACTGTAAATCCGCTGGCTTCGCCTTCGGGGGTTCGAATCCCTCCCTGCCCACCAATCTTCGCTCCACACTCCATAGCCAGCTCTAGCTACGATTGGCAGGCCAATTTGGGATCAGCTGGATCTATTTGTTTTGTTTACTACAGCTGATAGATATGAGCGTTGGTACTTTGCTAATCCATCGTTATACTCTTGATCGATATAATCCTCTTTATGAACTACGATTTCCATACGATTGTTATTGGTGCCGGATCCGGAGGGCTGACCTCTTCTATTGCTCTTTCTAAAGTGGGAAAGAAGGTTTTGTTGATTGAACGCGATAAAATGGGTGGTGAATGTACCAATACGGGATGCATACCATCTAAATCCCTCATTCATCATGCCAAGGCTTATGCTCAAGCACTGAAAAATGCAGGAAGCACTGATGAACTTCAAAAGATTAAGACGAAGGTATTTGACAAGGTCAGAGCAAAGGTGAAGCAGATACGTGATGAGGAGTCGCCAGAAGAAGTCAGGAAGAAGCACGGCGTAAAGGTCAAGCTAGGAATGGCGAGCTTCGTTGACGCTCATACGGTAAAAGTGCTTGATAAGGATGGGAAAGAACAGAAAATCACAGCACAGCAAATCGTTATCGCGACAGGATCATCTCCACGGAAGGTTCCTATTGAAGGTCTTGATGAGAAGAAATTGCTGACCAATGAAAACCTCTTCGATCTGGAATCTGCACCGAAGAAGATTGTCGTCTTGGGAGCTGGTGCTATCGGCTGTGAAATGGCTCAGGCCCTTCACCATTTGGGTTCAGAAGTGACGGTGGTTACCAACAAAGAATATGTTCTTCCTCGTGAAGAGCCTGAAATCGCTGAATATATGACGCGGTCATTTGAGAACTCAGGAATACATGTTGTAAAAAACTGTACTATAAAAAAATGTGAAGGAGATCAGCTTGTTGCTGAGCCTATTGCAGGGAAGTCTGGAAACTCAAGGAAGCTGGACTTTGACTACCTCTTGATGGGACTCGGGAGGATTCCAAATATTGAGGGTCTCGAGTTGGAAAATGCAGACATATCTTACAACCCACGAGCCATTGATGTGGACCGCCACTACAGAACCTCCCAAAAGCATATCTATGCCGTCGGCGATGTGTCTTCTGCTGCCAAGTTCACCCATATGGCAGATGACCAAGGACGTCATGTGATGAAGCGAAGCTTGTTTGGGTTCCTGACCCCAGCATCCAATAAGAAGCCTATTCCACGAGTAACCTACCTCGACCAAGAAGTTGCGAGTGTAGGTCTTACTTACCAACAGGCCTGTGATCAGTTTGGTGAAGAGTCGATCATGAAGGTCTCCATGCCCTACTCGAACACAGATCGTGCCCACACCGACGAAATAGAAGGTGGACTTGCTATGGTTATTTGCAAACGCATTACGGGAAAGGTTCTCGGAGCAGCTATGGTTGGAGAGCATGCTGGAGAACTACTCAGCTTCTTCACCCTCGCTATTCAAGAGAAGATCTCCATGTACAAGATCAACAGTGTAATCATCCCATACCCAGTGCTTGGAAGGTTGTACAAGAAGCTTTCTGATCAGTTTATAGGACAGCAATCTGATAGCGCCAAACAGGATATCATCGCCATGCTGAAGAAGAACAGCCCTAAAATTATTGGAGCAGCTTTCTGGTTGATTCTCATTTTCAGCTTCTACCGCTACAAGGCTTTGAATGAACTCAGCTATCTAGATATTG
>CAYGRJ010000108.1:841-4725 GCA_964352285.1 uncultured Candidatus Peribacteria bacterium | reverse complement strand
GTTTTCTTCTATGACCGTTAACACCTCGGTAAATGCATAGGCTTCAGAAGCTGTAGTATCTGCGAAACTCAGGAGGTTTTGATTCCCATCCCCTAAGTCTACTGTCAGCTCAGTGGCGACTTCAGAAGGCGTAAATATCTGAAGATACGAAGACATGGATCTGAGGAAGACGAACTGTTGGTAGGAACTTTGGAACTCCTGAAGGTATTTCTTTTGCACCAGCCAAGTAATCACCGAAGGAATATCTGAATGACTGCTTGCTTGTCGAACGAGTGCCTCGAGGTACCATGAGGTCAATACGAATGAACTGAGATGAGAATCTCCAGGAAGGTCATTCTCAATCCAATTGATGCGGTTCACCTTACTCCTTCGCGCTTTCAGTTCTTGAATGAGCTCCTCGATCTTGTACTGCATTCCAGAGACACCTGCATCTCGGAAATCTTCCAAGGTGATCAAGAGCAGGAGTACAGCTGCATTGGGAAGATCTGAATACGCCGTGTACCAGTTGTTCGCATAATTGACGCCGTTCGGAGAGACTGATGAGAGTGCGTTCAGGATCAAGAGTTCATGAACCATTTTTTGAGGCTCTATTTGGTAGATCTTTTTTTCAGTCCTGATACGCTCATTCACCATCGCATCGAGTTGATCTTTAAGAAAGCCTTTGTAGCCGTTCTTCATTTCTTCTGGGATTTCATAACCTAACTCTTCTAACGAGCTTAAGGCCTTTACCATTCGAGCTGTTTTTAACGGATCACTGATCAGCTCAGCTGCGTTTTGAGACCAACCTCCATCTGACTGCTGAAGAATTTTCAGGTAGAATATTTCTCTTTGCAGTTCTTCAGAGTCCAGGTGAAGGTCTTCTTTTTCACTGAGGAAGCTTGAGAACTGTGCAGCTAACACGGTTTGATAAAGAGCATCTTCACTCCCAATAGACTCGCGCCGCAGCTGAGCTTTCAGGTTTTCGAGAACAAAAGCTGTCGGAGAACGAGAAGCAATAACCTTCCGCACATACTGGCCAGGTGAAATAGGAATTAAAATGGAAGATTGCTTTTCATTGGTTTCCTTCATAAAGGCGCTTCGCGAAGAAACCGGATTCATGTTCTTAATAATCTCGATATCCTTGCTAGTCCTGATAGGATCATAGATATCTGAAAATTGAAGTTCTGAATGAATAATCACCTGTTGTTCAAGAGTTTCTGATGGACTCCCAAATGGAAGTCGAAGCGAACGTGAAGCTTGGGATGGCAAACCCGCATGAAAAACAGATTCCCCATAGTTGATGAGTCCTTCTGACGTCGTTCGAAGCGAAACGTTTTGTGTGGAAGAGGTGTCATTGCTGATCTCTACCGCATAGACGACTTGGTCAGTGGGCCGTAGATAGTCTGGTCCTTCTATAGAAATACTATAGTTGGTTTCTTCATCTTCTTGCTGAACCGTAGCTACCCCTAAACTGGCACTCTCATTGTGAGCGATGAAGAGATGTGACTGTTGGTCATTGAGCTTCTCAAGAACATGATCATCTGCATGCATCGGAATTTCAAAGCTGTCGATATAGACCCCTGGTATTTCCAAAATTGACATGGGCTCAGATGAAAGCTGAAGACTTTCGTAACTGTATTTTCGGACTCCTAAGGGAGTAGTATTTCCGGCCGTAATAATCTTGGTTCCCCTTCTGGGATGCCACAGCTGAGAGAGTTCTTCAAATACTCGATCTTGATCAACAGCATCTGCTTCGAAGATGATAAGTGAATAGCTTTTTTCTTGATCGTTTTGGCCAGAAGAAAAACGCGGAAGCTCTTTATCTGCTTGTGGTTTTTCGAGAGTCATCTTCATCATATCCTCATCAGCTCTCCAAACTTCCGCCCAGTACTCCAGATCTCCATTACTCAGTGTACTTGCTGTCACCAGAACTTCTGGATACCACAGGTCTGATATTTCGAACTGGATCTTACTGCCCGTCCCTCTGACCACCCTCTGGTCAATGATATGATCCTTCTCGACGGTGATCAGAGTTAGTGAATTTTCATCCTCTCCCAAGAGCTGAATGGTAAGCACTTGATCTGAATTCTCGAGCTCAAAGAGTTGTCGTTGATCGGTGAGAACTCCAGCACTCTCTCGCACAAAATCAGTTCTGTTTATATCTTGCCGATAGACTGTCGTCCATAAGTTTTCCCCATGACAAACTCCATCGTGGAGACCAAGACAAACGCTGAGCTGATATGAATCCTCCAAGAGTGGGACTTGTGGCTGGATATGTATTGGAAGATTCCCCCACTTGTCGATGTCCTCAAAACTTCTCCAGAGCACCTCTTCTTTCTGATTGCTAAGTGTTAAGACACCCTGCTTTGCTTTAGGAGCTATTGGGCTGCCATTCTCAAAGGCTTTAAGTGTAAACACCCCGGTAATGGCATTCTTTAGGAGGGAATCTTTTTCTAACAGGAAGGCGTATTGGTACGGTGACTCATGAATATTTACCTGGGATCCGTATCTTTCTGGTTCATAGCCTGTCTGACGGAATGTACTTAAGAGTATTTGTTGGTCCTGAGTTTTGATAATGGTGAACTCATATTTCAGTCGATTTTCCTCTAAGGATACGAGTCCATCTGAGTTGCTCCGATCGCTGGATAGTATCGATCCCTCACTGCTCAAAAAATGAACCACTGCGTTTTCTAGAGCTTGCTGATTTTGAGTCACCCACAGCAATGCGCTCTCTCCACGTTTAGATATCACCTGAAGATCAGTGTAGTGAATCACCTGATTAATTTCTAAAGCCTCCCCTTCTTCATTTTTAACACCGGGAGCATAGGCTTTGAAAAAATAGAGCCCTTTCTCTGCCTCTGGGAAGATGTCTAAAAGAGCTTGTACGTGTTGTTGATTTTCACCCCACAGAACCTTGAAGGTATTGGCAACAGCTTTGTAGCGTTCGGAATCTTCATCGTTTGGAAAGAAGCTCCTCCAGCGCTTTTCGTATTGGCTTTCTATCTCAACTGCTTTTTCTGGACTGAGCTTACAAGCCTGAACCGTAATAGCACCAATGTTGGTGCTTTCATATTCGAACTGAAGATCTTGAGCTTGTGATTCGTAGAGATAAAACTCTCCCTCACTTCTTTTCAGCTTTCGTGCTCTCTCTTGCTCCGGGAGTGTTGAAAAGCTAAAGCTGATTTCTTGGCTCCTATCCCAAATATCTTGTGCAAAAACCTCTACCTGAACCTCATTTCCTGGGGGAAGATTTTCTTTGATAATTTGATAAGAAATAAACCCAGGGCTATCCTCGCAACCTTCTGCCCAATATTTCCATCCCCACTTCCCCGGATACTCTTCGAGAGCGCTTTTCACATAGGAAGTTTCCTGAAGTGGTGATGAAGAATGAATACAGATTTTGTCTGGATACTGCTCTGCTCGTATTTCGAACTTGCCTGCTTGTTTGATGTTGAGCTCAACAGCTTTGCTTATCCAGGTTTTATTGGTGTGAGAGAGATTTGAAATGTAGATTTTTATATTTTCTCTTTTTTGAGAAAATATGTCGGTACGAACCAAGTACTCTTTGGCAGACTTCCTGATGAGAGCAAATGGATAATCTGGAACAAGTTTTATAGCTGCATTCAATTTTTCTTCGAGAACCTCCTCCTTGAAGGTGAGCTTCATCTCTGTTTCCCCAGGCTTGAGCTCAAAGGCTCCGTCCTCTAAAGCGACAGCATTACTTAGCTCAACGAGTACCTCAGTATTAAAGTTTAGTTGAAGCTCTTTACCGAGCTTAAGATTTCCTGTTATTGGAAGCAGCTCTTCACCAATCAGCATGCTGTAGCTTTCCCCATACTTCCAGTTGCCGAGCTGATTCTTAACGAGATAGTAACCCTCTTTTTCACCCGGGACTATGGAGATGA
>CAYGRJ010000108.1:0-831 GCA_964352285.1 uncultured Candidatus Peribacteria bacterium | reverse complement strand
AAAGCCTTTCCAGATTCGTCTCTCAACTGCACATGGTCCTTAAGGGAGTTGAGCTGTGCCGGCTGTGTAAATGAAATTGCAAATGGCTCAGTGACAAGATGCTTCTCTTTCTGTTCTTCTTCAGGAAGTTGCTCAATGCGAGGGGTTTCATAGCTAATACTCACATTCTGCTGAAGTACCGTTTGGTCTGCCGTACTCAAGGGTTCCTTATTGCTGATTTCTATGCGGTTGGATAAGGGCCACTCTTCGCTTGGCAGAAAACTGAGTGTTTTGGTATTCAACCACCTCCAATCCCCGTCCACTGGAGGTGAAATATCTAGTGGTGCTTCGCGTAGAGCCAGATCAACCTGATCACCAGTAACCATTGCGTGTGTAAACAAGAGTGATATGCGATCTCGTCCCCCAAGCACATCCCCCTCAGGAAAAATATCGATCAGTTCTGGAGCTGGGCCAACTTCGTATGAGATCACATAACTCTTCTCACTCGGCTTCCCCAACCAACTCTTCATGCCCTCTTTGAGACTTATGGTGACCTGATCCCCTTGCTTCAAAGCCTTTGAAGGCTTCAAGAAAAGCCTTCTCCCATCCCAAGTCATCTGGGTCGGCATATCTGGAAGGATTGTGATCTTATCTTCAACAGAGCTCGTATTCATCCTCTGACTAAACTCGAGAATCATATTCCCTTCTGGACTGATCTCCTGAATTTCATCTGGAAGACTGGGCAGCAGCAGTACCGGCCCCCCGTATTGTCCCCAAGAATGATATCGAAACCAGGCTGTTGCCAACAGAGCCAAGACGAAAACCCCTGCAAAACAGGCGTTTTTTAGGCTT
>CAYGRJ010000107.1:0-4766 GCA_964352285.1 uncultured Candidatus Peribacteria bacterium | reverse complement strand
GTGGTAGATGCTGGAGCAGATGGAATCACCGCGATCAACACCTACGGTCCAGGGCTCGTAATCGACATCGACACGGCTCAACCAGTGCTCGCCAACAAGTTTGGGGGAGTTTCTGGTCCTGGTATCCGTCCACTCGCCATCAAGAAGGTCTTCGATATCAAAGCAGCAGTAGATGCGCCAATCATCGGTATGGGAGGAATAACATCCGGACGGGATGCTCTCGAAATGATGATGGCTGGAGCAAGCCTTATCGGTATCGGATCAGCTCTCTACTACCGTGGAGAAGACGCCTTCAAGATTGTTCTCGACGAAATGGTCGAGTGGTGTGAAGCCAACGGCGTGAAATCTTTCGATGAAATTATCGGAAAAACCCATAAAGTTCTGCAGTTAGAAAACCTCTGATCTTCTGATGGCCCTCTTTCTAATGCTCTAACCACTCTCCCTTTGATGCTTCGACCGTAGTGGAGAAGTCTCTGGTCGCCTAAAGAGATCTCTCGATTTCGCTCGAGATATCAATATAGAACCATTTAATTAGTCTTTGTACCATTCAATACTGAACTCCCATGCGAATCCTCGACGACATCCCCAAGATGTACACCATCAAGAAAACCATTCAAGAAAACCCCACCATGCGGACCCTGGTCTTCGACTGCGATATAGACGCTACGCCAGGACAATTCGTAAACATGTGGATTCCAAGGCTCGATGAAAAACCATTCTCAGTTGCTTTCGCAGACGGACATGAACTTCATCTCACCATCGCAGACGTCGGTCCATTCTCTCATGCAGCTGTTCAACTTGAGGTAGGGGACAAGGCTGGACTGCGAGGAGCTTACGGAAAAGGGTTCATCTTCCAGCCCAATCAAAAGATCGCCATGGTCGGTGGAGGATTCGGATCCGCTCCACTCTACTTCACGGCCTTCCACGCCGTACAAGCTGGCTGTGAAATCGACTTTATCATCGGGGCTCGTAGAGAAGATCTCCTCATTTACCGAGAGAGAGTAGAAGCTCTCGATGCGACCACTCTCCACGTCTCTACAGACGATGGATCAGTTGGCCACAAAGGCTACAACGTTCAAATCCTTGAGCGACTCATCAAAGAAGAAGGCAATAAGTACGATGTGGTGATGACCTGTGGGCCAGAAGTCATGATGGCAGCTGTTCAACGACTTTGTGAGGCTACAGAAACTCCTGCTCAGATCTCTCTCGAACGCTACATGAAGTGTGGATTCGGTCTCTGTGGGCAGTGTGTGGTCGATCCAACAGGTGATACCACCTGTACCAAAGGTCCTGTCGTCAGTCTCGAATACGTCCAAAAGGTCGATGAATTCGGAAAATACCACCGTGATGCTCTTGGAAAAAAACACGAGTGGTAATCATTTAATTTACAAGCATGAAAAATTTTTTTAGTCTCGTCGTATTGTCTCTCCTTATTTCTGCCTGTTCAGCAACTCAGCCAGTCATAGAAGTTGAAGATAAAGAAATTCCTGATGTTCCCGTAGAGAACTTCAGAGCTGAAGAAGAAGAACCATCTCGGGAGGTTTGGGAGGATGGATATTATCTTGAAGGTGAGAATTATCCTCAGGAAATTGAAAGAAAGACACTTGTCCTTGTGAAGGAACAAGAAAAAGAAACAATAGTCGAAGACCTTTCGGTGCTCGATGGTTATCCTGGTGTCGAGAAGCCAAACTTTTACGGATTGAGGTATATCGGAAGTTCTGCAAATGAGAAATTGTTGATGTTTACAACACAATCCGGCGGAGGAGGCACAAGTTATCACAAGGCTTTTGTTCTCAACTTGCAAAACAACCCTTAGGTGCTTGAAGAGGTGAATGATTTTATTACTACTGGTGAGCAAACAAACGACTCTGCAACAACTACAATTGGAATCAATAGTGAGAGAAGGGAGTTGAAAGTTCTCGATCTGAATTCGGGAAAAGAACCGCAACTGGTTTATACCACTCCTGAAGGAAAGACTTTTATGTTCCCAGGATCCTTTGGTGATGACGAGCTTCGAATAGAGTGGCTATCTCCTGATGAACTGACCATCATGGTCTATTCTGATATTGACTTTGAAAGTTATGATCCAAACGATTCAAGCAGCATCCCAGTAGGTGAACCAGTAACTATCAGTCTCTAATTACTCCCCATGAACTTCGCCGACAAACTCATTGAAAAAATACAAGCCACCAGCCCTATCTGCGTTGGTCTTGATCCTCGTTATGATCAGATTCCAGAGCATATCCGAGCAGACGCGCCAACTCCTGGTGCTGCTTTTCTACAGTTCAACAAAGGAATTATTGATGCTGTTCAGGACCTCGTGCCTATCGTTAAGCCGCAGATCGCCTTCTATGAAATGCTCGGGCTCGACGGATTAGTGGCTCTTTCTCGAACCATTGAATACGCCAAAGAAAAGGGAATCTTGGTGCTCATGGATGCCAAAAGAAACGATATCGGATCTACTGCACAAGCCTATGCCAACACCTATCTCGATAAAGAAGGAGATTTCTCGTCTGACGCCCTCACCGTCACGCCATACCTCGGATACGATGGGATAAAGCCCTTTGCAGAGATGTGTCTGGAGCACGACAAAGGAATGTTCGTTCTCGTAAAGACTTCCAATACTAGTTCTGGAGATATCCAAGATCGAAAAGTCGACGAAACCGGGCAAACCGTCTACGAGCTCATGGGTCAATTCGTCGATTCATGGGGGCACGACTGCATAGGAGAGTCAGGATACTCATCAGTTGGAGCCGTAGTAGGAGCGACTTACCCACAAGAAGCTAAAAAACTCCGAGAACTCATGCCCAACAGCATCTTCCTCGTCCCAGGATATGGCGCACAAGGTGGTGGAGCAGAAGACGTGAAGCCTTGCTTCAATAAAGATGGTCTCGGAGCCATCGTGAACAGCTCTCGAGGGATCATATTCGCCTACGAGAAATCAGAAGAGCATGATGGAGAAAGTTACGCAGAAGCGGCACGAGACGCTGTTCTCGCCATGAAGGCTGATTTGGAGTCGGTGTTGTAGTACTTCAGCATATTTAGGAGTCCCCAAAAAGACCTCTTTTTTTGTCATCCCGACCTGATCGTCCGTCAGGCGAGCCAAAGTGGAGGGATCCCTTAAAATGCTCCATCAAGGGATTCCTCCGCTTCGGTTCTTCAAACCTTCGGTCGGAATGACAAAGTGTAGAGCTTTGCACCCCACTCCTAAATCACCTCCCACTTCCTCCCCAGCATCAGCAGGCCTATCTGAAGCACTAAAGCTCCCACACACAACCACAGGAGGCTCATGCCGAGTCCCTGTTGTTCGATGATCACCCCAAAGGTAGCAGGGAGCAGACTAAAGAGTCCTCGGGCAAAGAAACTTTCTACAGACAGCAGTGTCGCTCTCAAATCACTTGAAGGGATCTCTTCATTGAGCATCTTACGGGTTACCGGTACATAAAGTCCCCAAGAAGCCAGACAGACCACGTAAGCAATCAAGCTCCAGCCAGAGAGCGTCAGTCCCATGATCATAAACCCAAGGATCATGATGGTTGGAAGGGCCATCAGGATCCCTTTTTCACCCCACTTCTTAACAATATTGCTGGAGTACCAGGAAAGGATAGCCGCTGCAGTGGTTACGAAGCCATCGACGACTCCAAAACTCCATTCTGGGTAGCTGAGCTCTATTAAAAAGGGTTGGATAAAGACTAAGATCGAGGCCCTCAACAAAATAAAGACCAAGGCAGAGTAGAGGATGGTCCACTGTATAGTTCGGTTCTTTTTGATCACTTTCCAGGCCTTCTTCAAGTGCTGAGTATGAGTTCTTTTACTTTTCTTCCTGGGAGGTTCCTTCAAGCCCATGGTAAAGGCAAATCCAATCACGGCCATGACCATGGCGATCACATAGATGGCATCCAGGCTGATCAGCGCAAATACAGCTGCAATGGTGGCTGATCCCAAATGGGCGAACAGGGCGAGGCTTTGGATTTTGCCTTCTATATGCAGGTATTCTTCACTGCGCTGAGCAAAGGCTAAAGTATCGTAGAGGAAGGCGCTATCCGCTCCTGACTCCATCGCTCTCGATATGCTGAAGAGAAACTCCGCCAAGAAGAACATCCAGAAACTATACGACATGAGCGAGACGATCAGCGCGAAGAATTTGGCAATCATTCCCAGCCTGAGAGTCGTCACTCTCCCCAAGCGATCAGCAATCATCCCCGTAGGGAGTTCCAAGATCAGAAAAAAGGCGTAATAGGCGCTTAATACCATCCCAATTTCCGCATAATTAAGCCCTCTCGACTTCATAAAGATCATGAAGATCGGTACGAAACAGAAGGAGAGAGATACAAACACCGCGTAGGCATACAGTCTGGGAATATTACGGTGCATGGAATCGTATAAAGTGCAGTAATGATATCCTAAGTCGATGAATTCCAAGCATTAGCACTCTAGACAAGGGAGTGCTATACTGGTATCCTTTATAAGAATGGTGAGATTGAGCCACCACTTATTGTAAGAGGATTTTAAGCAACCGTCGGAAGAGATTCTTTCGTCAGGCTCCCACCTTCGCGTATAGGCTACGGCGGGCAGGCAGAATGACGGCTCCAGATATCAGATATCAGATACCAGATACCAGTTACCAGCAACTAGACCATGAAAAAAGACCCCTATCAAATCCTCGGCGTGAGCAAAACAGCCTCTGAAGATGAGATCAAGAAGGCCTACCGAAAGCTCTCGAAGGAATACCATCCTGATCTGAATAAGGATAAGCCAAATGCTTC
>CAYGRJ010000106.1:0-4769 GCA_964352285.1 uncultured Candidatus Peribacteria bacterium | reverse complement strand
CTGGTATTCTTTTTTTCTTTGCTGAATCGGAAGAGCTTCTCTAGACTGTTGCTGATGATTTTTTACAGAAGCTGATGGCAAGAAAGAAAGATGTGACGGAGGAGACCTTACTGGAGTTCTTGATCGATATCCTGGTGAACAGTGCCATAATCTTGGCGGTTTTCTTTTTGGTGCAAAAAACCATTGCTGCTCCATTCCAGGTGGTTGGGGACAGCATGAAGGACACGCTCTACGATGGTGAGTATATTGTGGTTTCGAAACTTGAATATTTGCTAGGTTCGCCTCAGAAAGGTGATATTGTGGTTTTTCACCCACCACATAACGAAGAAGAGTTTTACATCAAGAGGGTTTTGGGAGTTCCTGGCGATATGGTAGAACTCAAGGCTGGAGATGTTTGGGTCAATGGCACACAACTCGAAGAAGACTACCTCAGCAATGGCTTGAAGACCTGTTTGATAGCTCGACAAAAAAGCTGCTCGACGGATGACAAGAGCTATACCGTTCCCGAAGGGAAGTACTTTGTGCTCGGTGATAACCGAGACCATAGCTCTGATTCGAGATCTTGGTACGATGACGATAACCAACCGGATTCCTTTGTAGACCTCTCTCAGATCCAGGGGAAAACCCGTGTGGTCCTCTACCCACTCCCGGGGATTCGCATGATGAAGAGTACCGATGTCTTTGACGATGTCCCATCAGGGCAAACAACTGATGCGCTTCCTGAACCTGCTTTATGAAGAAGGGGATCTCAGACCGACTGATTTCCTGGTACCAACGCTGGCTTTCTCCTGAAGGTGGTGCTTTGATGAGCCTGAGTCCTTTTCAGTGTCAGTTCACCCCGAGCTGTAGTGAGTATTGTCGACTCGTCATCCGCAAAAGGGGATGGATAAGGGGTGTAGTCCTCTCATTGTGGAGGATTATGAGGTGCAACCCATTCTCCAAAGGAGGTATAGACCTTCCTGAATAGAGAACTTCTGAATAACAAAAAAACTGACCAGGAAGGTCAGTTTATATTCTTTAGATATTGAGAAGCACACTATGCAACTTGTAGAAGCTGAGCAATGGCGTTGTCTACATTCAATTGGTCACTAGCTCTTGGGGCTTCATTACCTACTGAAGCAACTGGAGCAGAGGTGATCATTTCAAAAACTCTCCCTCTTGTGATGTCCATACCAGGAACTGCCTGTGATGGGAAAGAGCGTCGTCGAACTTCTGGTGCCCGAGTCATTTGTTGTTCTGGAGTTTTTGTAACCATAAGAATTTCTTAGGATGTAACGATCGTACTCCTGTTTTTGACATAGCACAAGTTTTTCTAAGCCCTTTCTTAAGAAGGTACTTTGTTGTTTTTTTTGAGCCCCCTGATGACCAAGGCATCGATTTTCCCAAAAGGGTGGATATCAGGCAAGGTTAATCCGACTTTTTCTTGCAGATAATTTAACAGATCGAGGAGCTTGCTATCTTGAACATCTTCCATGCGCATGATCCTGGCGAGTCGACGTCTAAACCTTGGATCTTGTCGAAACAGGCTGAAGATGATGGGAAAGCTCGTCATAAGGGTTTCGTGCCAGAAGGCACTCACAACGTCACCCAATTTGTCGAGCTCCTGAGGTGTTGCCTCGGAGAGCTCTGAAATGGTCTTTTTGAGAGGCTTGTAACGTTTATCGAAGGCCTTTGTAAACTTTTTAATATCTTCTAATCTTGCTTCAGCGTCTTGAAGTTCCTGACGTAAAAATTCCACAGGGTTGTTTTTACCCAATTCTATTCGTGCCTCGAGTCTCGCACGATCTTTATATCTGGTGACCCGTCCCGACTCACTCAGTACAGGGCCTGGGTTTTGCTTCTGTGACTCCCGAAGCTCTTGCAGACAGCGCCTCTTTCTCATTTGCAAGACATGATAAATCTTTTTGGGGGCGTAGTGAGCACCAATAGCACCCTGAAGCTCTGCACGCCCCAGTTCTTCCCGAAGGGCTTTCACGGTATCTTCACTGTAAGGCAGTAGCCGAGCGAATTCTCTGATTTCATCGAGTGATGATTTCCCAGACTCATACTTCTCACCCCATTGCTGCTTTGTTTTCAACGAACAAGCTCCAAAAAAGGTTCTTGCCAAAGACTGCAATTCTTCATCTTCTTCAGATGAAAAGTATTGAAAAGCGTATGCCAGCCATTGAGCACGACTAGCGCGTGGTGCCATCTGACCTCCTGACCCAGGCTTAACCCACTGATGTACCTCTTGCTGACTTCCTAGCATCCTCCAAAAGAGTCCCGTGATATTAAAACTGGTTGATGCCCCACCTCTGGTCAAGCACTCATGAAGGTGGAGAATGATTCGACACAGGATGTCTTCCGTTGTGGGCTTGGCCCCATTTAACACTCCTGATTCTTTTATCTGATCCTCGAAGCTGATGTCTTGATCAGGCAGCTGCATGGACTCTCGAATCATTCCTTCCATAACGGCTAACTGGCTGACTTTCTTTGCAGGTGAAAAATGAGCCGCCTGCGCGAGTCTTCCAAGCTGAGAATCTTCTAATCCTCTTTTTTTCAGGACTTCTAAGAAGTGTGCTGCAGGTGAAGCTATCGATAGGAGCTTATGAATAGGCATGTTTGGAAGTTCTCTCAAAGCAGCATATTCCCCGTCTCCAGCATGAATATTTTCTTTGCGCCGATGGGCTTCGTTTTGGATTATTGAAAAAATAAGAGCTTTTGGATTCAGGTGATGAAAGGTGCTTATGGATATCAATGCTCGATATGCCTCATCTGCAAGCTGTTCTTGAGCTGACTCCGGCGCTGGCAGCCTACTGAGGATCTGGTGCTCTGGAATCTCTGCAGGCTCATCTGGATATTTCACAAAGCCTTTAATCCATTGCTGTTGATCTTGTACGAGTGAAAAGAACTGAGCCCCCAGGACATCTCGGAGGGTTTGCTCACCATCACGAAGCTGGCGCCTCATCTCATCAATATTGCTCCAGTGCTGAGCCTCTGGTTGAGGTTTTACAAGTGGCTTTCCCGTTTCTTCCTGGACCTCTAAGGCCTCTTCTTTTGCGGACCTATGAGCAGCTTGGTCTGCCATTGCTTTTTGCTCTCTGCGCAGGTCAAGTGCCTCGCTTAAAGTGACCAACAAGGGGCTCATCAGTTCCTGAATCTTTGTGGCTCTTATAGCTTTGTGATCTTCAGCTTCGAAAATGTATTCCTCGATGAGATGAGAAACGTTGTAATGCCGCCCAAGAAAAAACCCAAAGTCCCTAACTAAACGGTCGAGGTCTCCTTGAAGTTCTTCTGGAATAACGATGAGCTCGTGAACGCTGATGATCTGATAATCCTTTGCCTCTGGATTTAAAGCTGGAATCAAAAGCTGAAGACCCACCTGTAGGTCCTGGATAAGGTGGACGACATGGTCATCAGTCATTCCTTCTCCCCACTTTTGAGGCTCTAGGTTATCTGTGGTCGCAGCTAAAATTTTTATAATCCGTTCCTGTAGCCATTTGCGATCTGCCTCGTTTTGCCCTTCTTTAGGCAGTGACGCAATGGCCGAAATACTCCAAACAGCATCAGCAAAGGTCGAGAACTCCATGGAGATGCTCTTAGTAGTGGGGGATTCAGTCGCTTCTTCTAATTCTGGTAATGGTCGCTTTTCCCCTGAATCTGGCTGATCTGACGAGCCCCACAGCTTTCCAAAAAATCTCCCAACAGCTTTGCAGGCCCGTGTGCCACTTCCCCCTAGCCTGCCTAATTCTGAGCTGATCCGTTCTCTAAAGGTTTGTTGCCCCTTAAGGATCCTGCTTTCTACACCTGAGCTACTGCTGGGCACTGATTCCCCATTTTTTTTGCTCAGCTCTTCTCTGTCGCCTAGACCATCCGCCGATAAGAGAATTCCACTCACAGTGTTCAAATCAAATTGCGCACACGATAGGCCTCAGACTTATTGCTGTCAAACATCTCAAGAGGAGGAGGCGGTTGTTCTTTTTTCAAACAGCAGAGAAGCTATGAAAGCCATAAACAGTAAAGCGAAGATAAAAATAGGCTCTCGTGAAGATCGGGATTGAGAACTGCTTGTAGACGCTGCTGGGCTCGACACCTGAAGTTTTTCAACCTGGAGAGATCGATATTCTTGAGCAAGCGTTACCTTGTTATGCTGTGCAAAAAGCCGGCTGGCGAGGGCTTTGTGAGCATAGGGGAGCTTTAGCGCTGAGGCTTGCGAGAGGAGAAGGGTCTGACGAGAAGGGTCCCAGAGCTGGACCTGATCACTGATCTGGATCCTGGGGAAGTCAGCCACAACAAGAAGCGGTTTTGGGGCGCTTGATTTCCGTGTCTTTCGCTTTCTTAAGCGGGGCAACTTACTGGCGTTCAGTCGATTCTCTAAGGAAAAGGCGAGCTTTGGAAGTTCTGATGACTGACGCTGCAAAGGGTCGATAGCGATGACTTCGAGGTGATGGTTCCCAGATTCTAAGCCGATATCGACTTTGTATTCCCAACTGCCATTACTATTATCAAGACTATAAATCGCAATGCCTTCAACTGCCGCACTATCGACATCGGTAACTGTGGAGCCTAAGATAGTCGATACGGTCTCGCCACTATTCGCTGTCGCATCTTCATTGATGCTGGTCAAGCTTGGCGTTCCTGGTGTCAGGACTGGTGCATCATTAATGGCGGTCACATCAACCGTCATGGTGTAACTGGCACTACTAAAAGCAATGCCGTCCTTGACTTGAAAGGTAAAACTGTCGTATCCCGAAGCATTATCATCAGCAACAGGAGTAAAGCGTAACCTA
>CAYGRJ010000105.1:0-4769 GCA_964352285.1 uncultured Candidatus Peribacteria bacterium | reverse complement strand
TCATGAAGAATCATGGAAGAACCACCTGCATTAAAATCTGAACATTAAAAGCTTTTGACCAATAATTGTCGGACTGGTGTCAGTATTAGCAGGAAGAAGTGTTAAACACAAAAAAGGAGAAATCCCCAATGGAAACGGCAAAAGCAAACCTGCTGTCTTTGGAATGCCAGGTGGATTTGGAACACTCGATGAACTCTGGGAAGTGGCAACACTCATTCAGTGTAAAAAAATGCCAAAAATTCCTATTCTCGTAATTGGTGAAATGTCGAACATCATTCGATACTCATGTAAACAGTTACTCAGTATGGAAACGATCAAGGATACCGATCCAAATCTGTTCATTCACTGTTCGGACGAAATGGAAGCGCTCGAAAAATACCTCGAATATTACGATATAAGCTACAATCAAGTCATTGCTAATGCCATCGATAAGAGAAGAGAGGAACTCAACTCATAGCAAGCCTGTCGTTGACATCAGTTGACAGCCAAGCTTTGATAATGAGCAGAAAAAGGCGCAGAATACTGTCTTCATAGGCAATTCTCGTCTTTTTCTCATAGCATCATGAAGCAGCACCACTCGCCTTCGGAAGTTCAGAAAACAAGAGCTGAAAATCGTCATGTTTCAGATACAACTGAAAAACCGATAAGAGTTCGCAGGAAATCCATCCTCAAGCAGCTCACTCTTTTAATGGGAATGTCACTTGGAGCCATGACAGGAGGATCACTTTCTGTAGGCTGCAACAGCTTTGATCATGCCAATACTGATCATCAAAACTTAGGAAATCCTGAAAAACAGATCCGAACCACCAAGCAGAAAAAAGCTGAAAGCTCAGTTGAGATCAAACTCACCCATGACAGAGCTGTACACATGGCCATGACGACACGCCTTGGAGTCGATGATAATGAATGGGAAATGGCTTATCATAATCCTTATGATGAAGATTCAAGCAGCATGAGCATCAGCTACGAAAGCGGCTACGCCTCTGATATATCCTTCGACTCGGACTTTAGAGCCTATCGAGCAACTCGCTATGCAGAACTCAAGAGACTGCTAGATCTCGAGTCTGACAACGACATTCCAGAATTCCCCATCTCCCTCCAGTACCACATCTCAACCAACTCAAAACGTTCATGGAGCCCCTTAGCCAATCACGACTTCGTCAACAGCAGTCGAATCAGTTTCGACAACCTCTTCGCCTCTCTCCTCTACAACATCGGAGACTACAACGGACTGAATGACAGCCTCGCGTACAGAAGCACTGCCCTCTTCCTTCAAGCAGCACAAATGCTAACCACCTCACGTCTCGGCCATGAGTTCGCACATGCTTATGATGAATCAGTACGAGACCAAAGCGCTGTACCTCTCCAAAACTTCTTGCGCACTTCATCTAGCAATGGGGAAAATACCAATTACGAAAACCTCATCTCCTCACAAGCTGCAGGACTCAACAACTCCAGTCATATGGCCATACAGTACTGGAGACAAGCCGAAACCAGAGGCAATATCGTTGCTGCTCTGGGATTCTTTATTGCTCGCAACGACGCCCTCATACAATGGGTGTATGGACCCCTGGTGAACAACGGGCATCCCGAACAAAAAAAACGAAGACAACGGCAGAAACTCTCGACACAAGCGGGCACCAAAGAGCTCAAAGAACTTGATGAATTCGAAGAAGAATTCGAAAAGAAAGAAATCGTCGTACAAGAGCAGCTTGATCCCGACATCTTTCAAGTCACCGGACATGGAGATAGCGTCGCCTACATCAAACTCCTCGAAACCCTTGGGCATGGAAATGCACATCGAGATAAAGACTTGGCTATTCTCTTAGCAACCAATGCTTTCTCTGCTTACTTCTGGCAGTCCATAACTGAACTCATTCAATATGTAAGTCAGGGCCAACAAACCCACGAACGATGGAGAATGATCGGCCCCATGGAATATCCCCTCTTCAGTACCTACCGACTCCCTGAAGGCTACTTAACCCAAGCTCGACTCCCCTTTGTGATCAACAAAAGCATCTTTGAAAGGCTTACGCTCATTGGTGCTCGCGATCTGGATGAGATTTTGGGAGGACTCAACACCACTCAACTCGGTGCAGAACTCTCTGGAAACCTTCCCGGTGAACTCAGCATGATCAGATGGAGCATTGGCACCCTCTGTACTTTCGACCGTCACGACTGGAAGTACCAGGGAAACATCGTCCAGGGATCTTTATCAGTTGATACCGGACCGGTCACCTTTTCGATCAGTGGAAGTCACCAGCAAAACGATCCCTTCAGCAGTAGAGTAGAGCTCATGAACAACGGCTTCTCATTACAAATGGGGGCAGAGTTCAGCCTGGGACCTTGGAAAAAAGAAAAAAAGCATGAGCCTTACTTCCGACCTCAAGAAACCTGGCCAACTCCAGAACCACTTCCAGAATCACTCACCTACTCAGACGATCCTAAAAACCGAGAGAGTTCCAGCCCAGCTCCCCTATCGAGCGTCATACTCTCAAAACGCTGATCATTCTTTACAAAATCCAAATAGTCAGCACAAGCAGAAGCATGCGAGGAAACGTTATCAGCGCAAAGAATTGCCCCCGTCTTTAAAAGTGGCATCAAGAGCTTCAAATGCAGCAAATAATCACCTTTTCGCTGATCAAAAAACACAAAATCAAGCTTCTTACGACCGGCATGTTGAACCCACTTAGTCACGTCAGCAGGAACAATCCCGACAACATCATGATAATCAGCACCAAAAAGCTGCTGCATATGCACTTCCCATTGTTCAACCTTTGGCAAGAAATACTCAAAACTGGTCAAATATCCACCAGTATATCGAAAACCCTCCGCAAGCCAGGCTGTGCTATAACCAACTCCAGCACCAACTTCTAAGCCATTCTTAAGCTGAAATGACCGAATAAGCCACTGCATCAACTGTCCCAACTCGAGATCAACAGGCCAAAGACCTGAACCAAAGGCACCCGTGCTCAAAAGTTGTTCACTTTTTTTATACAAACTTTCGATCTGATTGATGAAGTTTTTCTGCACAATGACTTGATAGAGACACACAAATCATAGTAAACTGCTTGGGCTGTGTTAGAAAGTGTTAAAAAACACAAAAAAACCCAGCACAACAATGAATTAACACCCCATCATGGCACATAAAAAGGCAGGAGGAAGTACAGACAACGGTCGCGATTCCAATGCGAAACGACGTGGAGTAAAGCTCTACGGAGGTCAAGTAGCTCGTCCTGGAAACATTATTCTTCGTCAAAAAGGAACCAAGTGGTTCCCAGGTGAAGGAGTATCAATGGGAAAAGATTTCACCATCTTCTCTACTATCGAAGGACAAGTAACCTTCACGAAGAAACGACAACGAAAGTTCAACGGTCAAACTCATTACGACACCATCGTAAACGTTTACCCAGCCGGAGCTCCTACAGCAGCACCAAAGGCTAAAAAAGTTGAAAAAACTGCCGAAGTTGCTGAAGAAGTCGCAGCCTAAGGCTCAAATCAGATAAATATACAAAACCCCTCCTTGAGGGGTTTTTTGTAATCAATATTCCCAAAAAAATGCAGATATTTAAGGTTGCATGTGCGAAATCTTCTCCTGTACACTACCTGTGGTCCGAGGTAGATTCCGCCTACACTCCCATCGTTCGTTTCGAACGGAAGGGCACTGGACCCCAATATTCCGAGGTAGCTCAGCGGTAGAGCAGTTGACTGTTAATCAATTGGCCATCGGTTCGAATCCGATCCTCGGAGCCATAATTGAATTCGAGATGAATTCAAGACGTAGTCGCAGAATGAATCCGAAGATATTATGCTCTGAGCCGAGTCGAAGAGCCGCTCCGTTTAATTGAATTCGAGATGAATTCAAGACGTAGTCGCAGAATGAATCCGAAGATATTATGCTCTGAGCATTGTCGAAGAGCCGCTCCGTTTATTCGAATTCGAGATAAAAGCGAGTTCAAAGAACGAAGTTTGTGTAAAGAATTACTGTGACCTGAGCACCATGGAGGAGTACATTGTTAAGAGCATAAATAAAATCCATGAAGAAAATCAAACACCTCATCAACTGGAAACTGTATCGACTCCTGTTTGGGCTAGCAGTTATAGGAATTGTCTGCATCTTTCCCTATGCATTAACTCTTCAGGGTGAAACACTTCAAGAACTCCCCCTCAGCCTCCCAACAATCATTGCGCTCAGCATGCTGCAAAGCACGGTGATGGTTGCCATAGCCCTCTTCTTAGGATTGATACTTGCAAAGAAAACACAGCTTGGCGCTCCACTATTAGAAGAATACTTAAAAGGGAATCCTATCCGCAGAGAACTCACAAAGCGTGGGTATCAATCACTTCAACTCGGAATACTGGCCGCCCTCATCATTATTGGTGGTGATTACCTCTTTTCCCTCCTTGAAGCAACAGTACCCGGGGTTTCTGCACCCATATGGCAAGGGTTTTTGGCTTCTTTCTATGGAGCAATTGTAGAGGAAATACTGCTTCGATTATTCTTCATGAGCTTCCTCGTGTGGCTATTCTCTAAATTCACCAAGGCTCTCATAGCTACTTGGGGAGCAATTATCTTATCAAGTCTGCTCTTTGGATTAGCCCATCTACCAGCTACTCAGTTACTAGTGGAACTCACACCACTCATCATCCTCAGAGCCATTATCCTGAATGGAATTGGTGGAGTAATCTTTGGATGGCTGTATTGGAAGAAAGGACTCCTCAGCGCGATGATTGCTCATTTTTCAGCAGATATTGTACTGCATGTACTC
>CAYGRJ010000104.1:0-4798 GCA_964352285.1 uncultured Candidatus Peribacteria bacterium | reverse complement strand
CTTGCTGAACCAAAATATTCAGATCTTCGCTCTCCATGGTGTTTTTCTCCTAGTTCTGCCACAGCTTCAGTGTCTTGGTGCAAAATTATTTCATCTTGGTTGTATGGAGACCTTTGCCATCGCTGTTGCTGAGTTGAAATCAGATTAAGAATACTCTTACTAAAATTTCTTATTTCTTCAGATTTGACTTAATCTTGAAGTTTTATTAATTCTTCAGTTGAAGGGTGGTAGCCCGCAAATGCAAGACTTTGAAAGTTTCTCAACTGATTATAGAGTTCATTTTCTATTTGAAGCCCTGGATTGTTGAGAAGTGAATGAATTCTAAATTGCACCTCAAGAGCAACTGTATTATCCCTTTGTCCGAGATTAAGAAGTCTTGATTGTTCTTTTTTACTTGGTGCTTGAGGAGAAGCATTTATAAATTGATCAGGTTGGAGCCTTGAAACAGACATGGTTGTAGGAGGTGAAGAGAGTGCATTTTGAACTATAAATTAACTTTCGTCAATTTTCTGAAATCATTCTGGAGAACTGATAAAGTGTGGGCGTATTCTTCATGATGATTATGAAAATTCTTCTCATTGGTAATGGTGGACGTGAACATGCTGTAGCTGCAGCTTTTGTGCGCTCTGCCCATCAAACGCAACTGTATGTGTTTGCGAATAAGGTGAACCCTGGTATTCGAGACCTTGCACATGAGTATCATCTGGGAAAGGATCTTTGTGATCATGAAGAAGTGAAGGCCTATGCTCAACAGGTTGAGCCTGATCTGGTTTTTATTGGTCCTGATAATCCGATTGGTTCAGGACTTGCTGACGTTTTGGATGCTCTTGGATACCCTTGTGTGGCTCCCTTCAAAGGTCCTGCTCAGTTAGAGTCTAGTAAGTACTTTACTCGTGAGCTGCTGGAGAAGAACTTTATCCCTGGTAATCCTCGCTTTCGTCAGTTTACTTCTGAATCTGGAGTGATGGAATTTCTTCAAGAATTAGGAGATGATTTTGTGGTCAAGGGAGATGGTTTGGCAGGTGGTAAGGGGGTGAAGGTTTCTGGGGATCACCTGAGGAACCACGAAGAAGCTCTTGAATTCGTTCGGGAGTGTTTAGATGGACCTCATGCTTCGGTTGTGATCGAGGAGAAGTTGGTGGGGGTAGAATTTTCTTACCATGCTTTTTCTGATGGAGAGCATTTGAAGTTTATGCCGGTGGTTCAGGATCATAAGCGGGCATACGATGGTGATGAAGGACCGAATACGGGTGGAATGGGGACTTATAGTTGTGCTGACCACTCCATGCCGTTCTTAACTGAATCCGATCTAGAGCAGGCTCGTGCCATTTCCCAAGCGGTGTTAAAAGCTGTGAAGGAAGAAACCGGTCAGCCTTTTATAGGGATTTTGTACGGAGGATTTATGGCCTGTAAGGATGGTGTAAAGCTTATCGAGTACAATACTCGCTTTGGAGATCCAGAAGCTTTGAATATGCTTCCGTTATTGGAAACTGACTTTGTAGATCTCTGTTTGGCGATGCTGAGTGGTATGCTCGATACCCTTGATGTGCAGTTTTCTGCTCAGTCAACGGTGTGTTTGTATGCCGTCCCGGAAGGGTATCCAGAAGATTCATCTGCTGGAGAAGTTTTGGAGATTTCTGATATGCCAGAAGGGGTGCAGATGTTTTATTCGTCGGTGTCCGAAGTCGATGGGCAAGTGTTGACCACCGGTTCCCGATCACTAGGTATCGTGGGTATTGCTGAAACACTCGAAGAAGCTCGACTGAAAGCTGTTGCTGGTTTGGGAAAGATTTCGGGTAAGATTGCCTACCGTACGGATATTGGGACAGAAGCTTTAGTTGGAAAGCGTGTGGAAATGATGAAGCAGCTGAGAGGCTAGTTTCTCTTTTCTGATAAATAAAAAGGCTTCCATATGGAAGCCTTTTTAGGTGGTTTGTCTTTATGATGTGATTACCAACGTGACTTTGGCCCTCGTTGCTTCACAGAGCTGAATCCTTCTACATTCACTTCTAGTGGGTGACCATCGAGTGATGCTTCTAGGTTCGAAGGCGTTGGGATTTCGACTTCAAAGGTCTTCGCATTCGATCCGAGGAAACAAGCCACACCTTCGTTGGTTATGGTCGTGAACTTGAGGTGGATGGTGGTTTCTATACCTGTTTGGGTAATGACTTCAGTCGTAATGTCTTGGCAAGAACTGTCCACGTAGATGTCACCAGTGATGCTTACCATACCATCGTAGTCATCATCGAGTTCTCGAACGGTGAGTGGTGATTGAGGATGTGTTCCCATGTGCTTTGCCATGGTTGCCGAGAATTCGAGTTCTTTTCCGAAGGCTTTGAGTGCAGCTATTTCAGCATTTTCTTCAGCCATAATTTCCCATACAAGTGGGTGTTCTACGAGAGCTTCTGTACAAAGCTTGCTTGAAGAGTTGTCGTAGGGATCTGTTTCAGATATTTCTAGGTGCAGCATTTGCGTGTCTCCATCCATGATGATGGCGCTTGTTCCAGGTATTCCACAACCAGATGTATAGGTAATGCTCCCTCTTATGGTATGCATTCCATTGCTGTACACATGATTGAGTAAGAAAGGTTCTTCTATGATTGGAGAACTGTGGAAGAGCTCTTCATTGATCATGTCGTCTTCGCTGGTATTGGCTTTCCAGTTGTTGAAGTAGAGGATCATGCTGGCGAGTTCTCCTCGTGTTATATTTTTACCAATATCAAGATCTCTATCGAGTAGTGTCATTTCTTCAAAGCTGCTTGGAAGAGTTGCCGTGTAGTATTCGTACCATTGGTCTGGTTCTTGAATAAACTGAACTGTTGGGATTTCGTAAGTCTTGAAGATGATTTTGAGTGCTTCAGCCAGATTGATAGAGGATGTTGGTCGGAAGGTTTGGTTTGAGTATCCGATTACAATTTTTTTGTCGGCTGCGTAGCGAACGTATGGGATGTACCATTGTCCCTTGTGGAGGTCATTGAATTTTGAGAGTTTTGCGAGACTATAGATATCGTAGTTGGCTTCGTCCATTTCTGGGCTGTAGCTGTTGGTTCCTTCTAGAAGGATCTTTAAAAATTCAGCACGATTTACTTTTCTGTCGGGCTGAAAACTGCTGTCTGAGTATCCATTTACAACACCAGCATCGGAAAGTTCCATAATGCTGTCGTGGTGTGGATGACTTTCATCCAGATCGCTAAAGACGCTCATGGCATATCCCGGAGAGATGGGAATGATGCTGATGATCAAGGAGAACAGTGCTCCAAGTGCGAGTAATTTTTTCATGCCGTGAGGGGTTATTTGTGCAATACCCTCATTTTGTCTCACTTTTAGTGAATTTCAATGGCTTCGCGATGATCGAAAGTGAATTTCATGGTGCAATCTTAATGCTTTGTTCATGGTTTTATACGCAGCTCTCCTTGATTTTGTTACACTTTTATTTTGAAATTGTATTTTTTGCTGATTGTTTTCTTTTCAAAAAAACCGCACATACGGGATGCCTGTTCTCACGAACAGATAAATTCTCTATCCGTAACCTCAAACATAAGGTGGGTTCTCGCATTCGTGAACAGTGTTCAGTCTGATATTGAGATCCCCTGAGGAAAATTGTGGATTTTGGATAAGGAATCGTTACCTCGCTATGTGCAGTCGATGTAAATATAGAGAGTGCTTCTGATCCCGTAAATGTTTTTTAGTGAGATTGGATACTTTTTGTTTTGTACGAGCTGAGTTGTTTGTCACTTTCTGTTATTTATGCGTATACTGTTGTGGATTTCTCGTTGAGATATCTCTTATAATTCATTTCTTTTCTTTATGAAAAAATTCTTTTCTTCACTCGTCGCTTTGACGATGGTTTTAACGCTTGCTGCATGTGGCGGAAGTGATACTCGTCCTCATACTAGTCCAGAAACAAATAGTAACGCTGATTACCAAATTCACCTCGATAAGGCCGAAGAGTACCGTCTTGAATTAGATGCTATTCTTGAAGGAAGTGCTGAAACTTCACTTCTGGATACTTTTGTATCTGTTGCTTACGCCCAAACGGCTCAGCTTTCTGCTGAACAAGAACTCAAAGTTGCAAAGTTGACAAAGAAGATGCTCAAGGAAACTGAGCTGGCTATTGAAGCTTCAGAAAAAGCTACTGTGAAGTCATCCGGAACGTCTACTACTGCAAAGAAGGCTGCAAAGACTACCAAAGCTAAGTCAGCAGAAAAGGCTATTAAGGCGATTAAGAATGCTCAAAAGAAGCAGGCTACTACTGTAAAAAAGGCAGCAAAAACTGTTCAGAATCCAAAGGTTAAAAAGGAAGTTGCTAAGGCTATGAAGACTTCTAAAGAAAATGCAGATGACCTCGAAGGGGCACTTACAGAACTTGAGAAGTTTTTGACCGAGTTGGAATCTCTTTCTGATGAAGATCTCGAAGCGCTTGCTGATTTTGAATTCGACATCGACACTGACCTGGAAGAAGGGGAGTACGATGAAGATGAAGATTTCGAAGATTTTGATCTTGATGATCTTGAAGACCTCGATGAAGAGGAGCTTGCTGATCTCGAAGCAGAGTTGGACCTCTTGGAGGAAGAACTTGACGATTTAGAAGATGGACTTGATGACCTCGATGAACTCGATAGTTTACTGGAAGATCTCGAAGCAGATCTTGACGACATGGACGAAGACGATCTCGAAGAGATGGAAGACATGCTAGACGACATGGAAGACGAGATGGACGACATGGAAGACGAGATGGATGACATGGACGAGTTGGACGACATGGAAGACGAGATGGATGACATGGACGAGTTGGACG
>CAYGRJ010000103.1:0-4801 GCA_964352285.1 uncultured Candidatus Peribacteria bacterium | reverse complement strand
AAAATTGTACAACAAGGAACAGTCCTCGAAGACATCAACGATGAAGAGATCGTCAGCATTGATATAGATATAGAAGCCGAGCCACAAGTGACAGGGATACTCACAGAGACAAGACTGACAAAACCAGCCACCAACATCAGTGAAGAAACACTCCTCGCCCTTCAAAACCTAAAAGGCAATCAACAGACATCCGTACAAATCCTAAACATCTTTGAGAAAGCAAGTCTCTCGAGACTAAACCTGGTAACGGGAACAGGTAAAGACCTCTTAAAACCCATATGGATTTACCTGATCAATGACCGACGCCAAAGCATAATATTAGGAAGCCAATCTCTCAAATCCGACAGAAGCTTCCGAGTAGCAAATGATGAAACACCAGAAAGCTTCAAAGGAGAAGTGCTGATAGTCGCTAGCCATATTCCAGATATTCGGCTGGTATCAGGGTTTGCAGACCAAACAGCAGTAGTGTCTGCCTATATCTTTACCGAATCCGATATCAGCGAAGGACAAGAAATCATTGATCTTGCAGTTGAACTCGAAAGCTTAAGCTTTTTTCAAGGGAGTCAGGAACTTCAGCAATACCAGCAAGATCAACTCACAGTCGTACTTGAAAATGAGGAAGAACCAGTAAGACTCCAAGTTTCTGGTCGGATATTTGGAGAGGGTCTAGAGACAGTAGATTTGATTGCAGAATACAACAACGAGCAAGAAAGAAATTCTGGAAAGATACAAGAAAACGGTAGCTTCATCATTGATCAACAACGTATCGACCACAAGATACTAAACAATAAGCAAGAAGTGATCCTTTATGCACTTGACGAAGACCAACAACTCAGCAGTAGCCAGGTCATCAGTTTTAAACTCATTCCAAACTCCTCAGCACCGAGCTGGTTTGCAGTGATTAAAGATGATATCCTGTTGAATCTCAACATGATGATTTGTATTGGACTCTTGATCATCTTCATACTCTTTGCCTATAGTTCAAGCTTCCAAGCACTCAACAGTACCAAAAGAACAGCTCAGGTCCTGGTGCTGATTCAACTGCTCATTGTCATGAGCATGACAACAAAAACTATAGTCACCAAGGGCTACGAAACTGGTCTCCTCTCTCTTCCGTCATTAACATCTCAAGAGCACTACTGGACACTTCCAAAGAAAACGGATCAAACCCTCACCAAACTCAATAATAACCTTCAAGTTGTACCCAACCTGGCCAAGAGCTGGAGCAATATCAATCCCTACATTTGGGAGTTCAATATGAGAAAAGATAACGCTGCTGCACTCAGCAGTAGTCAAACAGTTCTTCAAAGCATCAAACAAATCATTTTGGAAGAACACCCTGCACAACAATACCTCAGTACTCTCGAGCAGGTAACACTGCTAACTGGTGACAGAATTCAGTTCATCACCAAAACACCAGATCCTCTCATTCCACAAAAACTGAGTCGTGTCCCACTTCAACTCTCCAATGATCTAAGTAGAGCTGCGAAAAACTTGGAAGAATATACACTCATAGAAGACTATAGCTATTCCAGAAGATGGAAAAGGAACCCAGATTTTAGAGACCAACAGTTCAGCAACGCCCCCTTCATCTACAAAGATCAAATAGCGATGCCCAACGAAGAAGCGATGATCAGCAGCTTGGAAAGTTCATCGCTAGATACATATCATGATGCAAAACCAGAAACATGGGAGCTTATGAAAGAAAGCAACTACAAAATGGTCCCCAGTGTTTCTACAGAATCAGTGGTCTTGCTCACGAACAGGGAAAGCTTTTACCTCCAAGACAAGGCGATGATTGAGTACCTCTCGCTTCTCTTAAGTACAGATGAGCTCTTACAAGGCGACAACGAACGTCATCTCAATCAATTTGCTCCACCAGGAGTGCTTGGATTTGATCCAGAACTAAAGCAATCAAGCAGTAATAATAGCGAGGCAAAGAATCCAATAAACAGAGAAGAAGTAACACTCACCCTGCACTTTCCAACACGTGAAAGAAACACAGCGAGAAGGATAGAGAGCATTCTCCAGAAAAACAAAATGACTATTATTCCCAAGGAATATCCATCAGCAGAATTTGAACAGCTCCTACTAGATGATCTCAGTGATTTAGTCCTGATACCCCTTGAGTTTCCCCTCGGTGATGTTGGAAGCCTTTACGACACCTTAATCCATTCAGAATCCCCCTTTAATCATTCCTACCAAAACGAGGAAGTAGACCAACTCATTACCCAAGCAAGAGAAGAGCTCGACACCTTTGAAAGATCAGAGATCTTAAAGAAGGTCATGAGAATCATCACGAAAGATGACCCAGCTGGAATCCCGGTACTCTACCGTACAAAGGCTGATGCAAAAAAAACCCAAGAACAGAAGACTTGGTATCAACAGTTCATGGCCTGGGTAATCCTCAACTGGAGTTAAGAGAACTCATCAGCTAAAGGTTTGAAGGTGGTCTCTCTTTCGAGTTCTTCAACAAGTAATACCGTAATGAGAGGTAAAGCAAACCAAGAGTGACCAGCAACAGAAGGCCAAATAACTGCCACCAGTATTGAAAATTCAACAATGAAGGTGCTGAAGCTTTCAAAGGGAGGTATTCCAGAGGGTACAATAAATCTGGAAGCCGAGTACCATCTGGGAGGGTTGAGAGCAAAACAACACGATGAAGACCATACTCGAGGTCTGTAACCTTCAGAGGAAGAGACTGCTGAGAAAAAGCTGCAACCGTATCATCAACCTGATGGTAATTATCCAAGAAGCGAAATGACAGCTCAACAGCTTCATCAAGTTCAGAGCGTACGCGAACTTCCAAAAAGAATTCTTGGTCACCGTTAAGGTCGAAAACCTGGAAAGAATCAGGATCAACAGCAGTATTTTCAGTAGATATCCAATCAACCTGAAGCACATCAAGTTCGATACGTGACTTAATGACTTCGAAAACCAAAGGCTTTTGTGCCTTTGACGTTTGAGACAACCACTCATCCATCAAGAGATGACAAGGTCTGTCATCATCGGGAAACAATAAACTTGAGTACTGATCAACAGGAAGCTCTCCATCGATCAGTCGCTCATAAAAGTTCCCCTGTTCACTGACATCCATGATATTCCCCTCAAGCACGTCTCCTGTTCGAATATGCAGCAGGCATGCCTTTATAAAACCTGCGTCGGACCGACCAGTTATGGTCAGGTGATCTTGAGAGAAAATATCACCAGTGTTTTGCACTTCTATACGCTCATGCACCTTCAAATACTCTAATCGTTCAACAGAATCATAGGGAAGTGAAGCTTTATAGTGTTCCTGGCTCAGATCAGGAAGATCATCAAACTGCTGTTGTCCTCGAACAATAGGCTCAGGAGAAGCTGTGTTAACATACTCTCTCTCAAAAATGGTCACCTGATCATCACGAATATGCTGGTATTCGAGAATCACCTGGGTACCGAGAGGTATCAGTGACTGCAAAACAGGAAATCCTCCTCTTCGTGAATTCTGTCGAGGGAGCTGGGATCCAGGAATATCGGTCTTCATCTGGATAAACAACTCGGAAGGTTCGGCTGGTGTAATCACGTCAGGGCCATAAGCAGAAAGCTGAGTCTTTAAGCTCACAAAACCACGAGAAACCTTGTGAACAGATATCTCCACTTCGGGGTACTGCCATTCGAGGATCCGTTCTGGTGCAGCAGGCTTAAGAATTGGAGTCTCTGGTTCAGGATCCTCCGGAACATCCTCAGGTTCAGGGAGGGGAAGCTCAACAGGTGTTCTGTGTTCGAAATAATAACAACGCTCTATGCTTCTCAGCTGAACACAGAGTTGAGCAGATTCTTCTAAGGGAATCATCCAGGTGTTGAACTCAGGGAGTTGGGCAGGGTTGAACAGAGACAGCTCTCGCTCGGGCTGTGGATCAAGGAGCTCTACAGTCAGAGGGTCACCATCCCAAGTGAAAGAAAGGTCTAAGGCTGCAGATTGAACTTCAACTGCAGAAACATCCTCATAGACCTGATCAGCAATCAACTGCGTTCCGTCCAAAGCCATGAGTACAAAATCAGGTACCCATGAAGCTTGTAAAGCTGGGCCAGGAATAAGCATCGGATCAAATCCGTTGACCATCAAACGCAATTCAGAGCTCAAAACAATCTCTTCTTGAAGAGGATTCAACAATAAATCCAAAGTACCTGACTCCAAAGGGCTCAGATCAAATCCTTGATGAGGATCAGAAAACACCAACTCTTGGCAGTTCAAGTAACCAGCATCAGACTGTCCATCTACCAAACACCTTTGGATAGCAACCGGGAAGTCTTCAAATTCTAAAGAACTGAGTATGGGCTCGAAATGCTGCTGCAGATCAGCAAAAAATTCTACACGAGCTGTGCCCGCCAAAAGATTTTCAACAGAAAAACTCGTCACAAACACAACATCTGCAGCATCTGACTGATCACCAATTTGCTGACGCTGTTCTTGAGGGAGATTGAGAAGGCTCCCCATACTGAATTGATGCCAAATAGAATTGGTCCCCAGATACATCGTCATCATCAGCACCAAAATGGTCCCAACAATTCCCAAGCGAAAGCTGATATCCTGCCAATTCATACAAAAGATTCAATCATATGGATTCTAACAAAAGCACAAGCACTCTCAAAAAAACGGCTCTTGCCATCAGCTGATTATATCCGTTGGTGACTAGGAATCCTTCGCATCATCGGCGAAGAAGATCTTCATACCGATCTCGTGATAGTAAGGAAAGTACTTCATCAATTCTCCCTGGAATTTCTCACCAAGCTTGGCTGAATAGCTCGCATTTTGGCCATT
>CAYGRJ010000102.1:0-4828 GCA_964352285.1 uncultured Candidatus Peribacteria bacterium | reverse complement strand
GCTCAAAACCGAAAAAGATATGCGAGTTTTTCCAATTTCCAATGATGGAAAGGAGGTGGTCAAGGTCTTCGAAAAACTCTTTGATTCCCAAAGTATTCAGCTCCACTTGAAAGAACAGGTCAAAGACATCCTTCCAGACGACAAAGGTGGCTGCACTATCGTCAGCAGCAATGCTGAAAGGCATGTTGATTATGTGGTCCTGACCACTGGAGGGAATGCATACCAGCACACCGGATCAACAGGAGACGGCTACGCCTTCGCCAGGGCCTTCGGCCACCACATTACCAAGCTCGGCCCCTCACTCAACAGTTTTTTATGCCAAGAAGAATGGCCAAAAGGCCTTTCAGGTATAGCACTGGAGAATGCCGTCATCAGCTCCAAAACTGACGAAGCTGAAAAAGTCACGGCAACTGGTCCCCTGCTCTTCACCCACTTCGGGATCTCTGGACCAGTAACCTTTGCACTCTCCTCCCACTTAGCATTCTCAGCCATCAGCAACGATAAACCAAAGGAACTCAGCATAAAGGTCCACGCTGACAAAAACGCCAACGACTGGAATCAGCTGCTCGAAGAACAGTTCGATGCTCATCCCAAACAACAAGTGCAGAAAACACTCAAAAAACATTTTCCTCAGCGACTTGTTCTCGCGCTCTGTCAACAGGCAAAGCTCAAGCCCGAAAAACCCAATGCCGAACTCTCCAAAAAAGATCGTATAAGACTATCAGAAGTCCTAGGAGGGCAACTCAAGGTTTCACTCTGCAAGAGAAGGCCAGGAGACGAGTTCGTTACCGCAGGTGGTGTAGAACTTTCGGAAATTGACCAAAAATCCATGCAATCACGAAAAAACCCCTGTCTTCACTTCGGAGGAGAAATTATGGATGTAGATGGGGTGACAGGAGGATTCAACCTTCAAGCATCATGGGCAACAGGGAGACTGGCTGCCCAAAACATCATCAAAGAGCTCAAGGCTAAGCGTTGCTAATAGTTGAAGGTATCAAAATCTTCAAACACATCTGGTCGTCTCAAGACGTCTTTATTCGAAGGGTTTATCCGGTTTACCGGATGCAAGAGTGTCCTCACAATAATAAGAGCTGCCTTCCCTCTCGTGATAGCTGATGAAGGGTACACAAATCCGTCAGGTCGAATATCATCGAGAATCCCTTCACGGTAAGCCGTTTGCACATACCTACTAAACCAATCATTCACACTCACATCTCGGAAGTCATAGACCGTCCCATCCATAATCTCTAAGTCAGTAAATTGCATTGCCATCTTCAGTGCTTCAACCAGGTTGACGGTCTGACCAGGGCGAAAGAACCCATCCGGATAGCCCTTTATCACTCCCAACTGGTCAGCTTTAAACACATAATCAGAAAACCAGGCCTCAGTATCCACATCAGGGTAACGAGGGCTGTAATTCTCTCGCTCCATTCGGTACTGAAGAGTTTCAAAAACCATCTTCAAAAATTCGGCTCTATTCACCAGTTGATCAGGCTTCATAGTTCCATCTGCATACCCCTTCAAGACTCCAAGGTGGTACAAATCATAAATAGCGTTGGCATAGCGGTTTCCCTGAAGATCTTGGAAGTCTTGTGCTTTATCATTAACGATCACTCGAACACGTACTGGAGCAGACGTTAGGGTTCCGAGATCCTTTCCACACATCTCTCGAGCTGTCAGACGAAGAGAAAACACTCCTGTATTCTGAGGGATAAAAAACAAATCACCCAGACGCGCATCCACATCGACACTCTTTACCTGCATGTGCTCGGGCTTTTGCCATTTATATTCATAGAGCAAGCACTTGCCATCTGGATCGACAACCTGATCAACCTTGAGTGTTACTGGTTGTCCGGTAAAAACCAAACGCTCCGTTTCGAAGACTTCAAGCTCTGGCTTACGAGATGGTTCACCACTAAAATCCACTTCAGGGAGCTTCGAAGGATCGGTCTTGAAGACATCCCCAGAAAACTCTTCTTCATCATCCTCCAGATCTGCATCGGCTCCGGCACATCCAGCTGGAAGCTTAGCAGCACCCCCTAGAGCAGTACAAAGTACAGAGATATTTCGCTTTTCACTCCTCTTGAGGTTTTCAAAATCCTTCGGATCATCCTGAATAATCGACAGGAAGCGACTTCGGTCTGTTTGTGAATGCGGCATGAAATAAATCAACACTTCTACTTCCACAGGCAATCGCTCATCCTGCAGAACTGGTTGCTCAAAGGAAAGCGTAACGTTTCCTCTTTCGAAGACCTGCAAACCATCACCAATGACATCTGAGTCCCCGGAATTCGCTTCGTAGCGTATAGAATCCAGTGTTGGACCTCCAGAAGCCGAGAAGTTTGATCGTCGATCTCTCAAATAAACACCCAAGTACCCGCTACCCGGCACGAAACGTTCGAGAGAAAAGGTCTTCAAGAGCTCCGACTGCGCCGTCCCATCGAGCACAGCACAACTGGTTTGGCCAGAAGCACTGCAACCTGGTAAAGAGATCACCTGATTATACAGGGTCTGAGCAGTTGTTTGCGCTTGAGTAAGGGACAAACTAGCTCCCAAGAGCAGCGTAGCGAGAAGGAGAAGAAAAAATCGTTTCATACCCATATATTATCACTCAGTAAATAAGCACTAAAACAGATGCACTTGCTCTTTTCTCCTGAACTTGCCGCATGCCGTGAACAACCACCAAGCAAAGATGAATAAAGAAAAAATACTAATCCACCGGATCCTTCGGAGCTGGACAAGACTCCCCTACACGACTCTGGAAAAGCCACATATCCTGATAAATCTTCCTCATCAATCCATAATGGGTTGAATGGTACCCTTTCTTTTTCTTGTCAGGCTCATAAACCTGAGGTTCCAAATCAGGATCATACAGATCGGTACTGGCATCATCTATAACCCGTTCTAAAGAACTGGTCACAAAAGCAGAACTCTGAAATCGAGACTTATATCGCGATCTGAGTGATCGGAAGTGAAGAGTTCGAGAAACGATCAAATCATTAAATGCACGCTGCTCCAACAAACCTCCCAAGTCATCTGAAAAACCAAATCGAAATCCAGATATTGAGATATCTCCAAATTCAAAACCCTCTTCAAATGCAGAATAAAAACGCACAGCAGCAGAAGCTACCGCAAGTGCTGAACTGGAAACAACACGACCAACCAGTGAAAATCCTTCAACAATTCCTTCACCCAAGCCTAGTCCTGGAGCAGGTGTCGGTCGACAATAAGTTTTGCCATTGGCATGACCAATAATCGGGAGATAAGCAGGGTTCCTTCCTGCCTTACTATACAAAGCAGCCATACGAGCACAGAGCTTCTGATAGGTTTTCTCTTCGCTCTTCTCGAAACGCTTAGAAAGGTTCAGTCGAGAGGAAACAGAACCATCTTTATTCCTTTGCAGACCCAAAATGGCTTCAGACATCGATGATAATCGTTTACGAAGCTTCTCCAAATCCGTAACCGGCGAAAGAGCACCAATTTGCTTCTGAAGCAAAATCGTATAATCACGCATAGAGACGACAACTGATCTCATGTTTCGCAGGGCCAGCAGTACTGATTGTTCTGCTTGAGTCAGTTCACGCTCATCTGATGTTTTCAAAAAGGATACAATCACCTCATCATTTTTCTTCAAAAAGAGGTTAAACTGCTTCAGGTTAGCAATTTGCACCTTCTTAAAGCGTTCAAACTGAGCATCAGCTCCAGTACTTCCCGGAGGAGGGTACACATTCGGATCCTGCTTCTCACAAGCCTCCAAATACTGAGTGCGAACTGCAGAACGATTCGTTTCTACGAATTCTTTAAAGGATTGAACATCAATATTCACCGAGTTATCTCCTGAAACCGTGGCTGTGCCTGCTGAGTTCAAGTACACAAAGTTCAAAAACAACTCATCCAAAAGGTTCACTGCTGTATAACAGGTATCCGAAAAGCCTTCAGCAAGCGTTTGCAAATCTACCCAAGTATCCGCGACAAAGTTTTCACTCTCGGTCAGGAATTCATCGTAGTTCACTTCCAAGAAGGTCATTCCTCCAACAAAGTAAAACATCTTATCAGTAGGCAAGCGACGGGAAGTAAACACCCCCTCTTGGCTGACAGCAACTTCGAAGAAGACCGGATCAACATCTAATAACAGTTTTCGTCGTTGAAGACCAAAGTAATCCCTTCGCTGGTGAAGAATATCCAATTCAAAATCCAAACGAGCCATTTGCTTACGAATTCGGAACTCAGCAGTCACATCTGGAGCATCATTTTCTAAGAAGAACTGCCTTAATTCTGGTTTACCGAGAGCAAAAAGCAACAAGCACTTCTTCTTCTCCAAAGCAGAAATTTGCGACATCAACACCTCTCTCTCATCTTCAAGAGCCCAAATCAAATTCCTCCAGGCTTCATTCCGAAAGAGGACCGTGATGGAAAGAATCGGTTCCAATAATGACCAAGCACCATCCCAAAAGAAACTCTTAAAGTCCAATCCAAGGGCATAAAGACTACAGCTGGGGCCAGCCACAGCAGCTATATTGTCGAAAACCACCTCATTGGCCAAGTTGTCTCCCGCCTCTGCAAAGTACTCCGTAAGAGGAGACGCTTGTTCATCCAGTGTTCTCGTTCTTCCCGGTGTAATCCGGCTGGCCTGGTTCTGAGCGACAAGAAAAGGTGAAGATGAGTAATCCAACATCGACTGAGCCATTACCCCCGATAAGGTTTGACTGATGAACGCGATTCCGATGATGAGAGAGAACAATCTCTTCATATTAATTCTGTGATTTATCGAGAAAACTTTCTAAAGCATTAATCTTTTGACCCGAACGGGAAACGAACTGATCATCAT
>CAYGRJ010000101.1:0-4835 GCA_964352285.1 uncultured Candidatus Peribacteria bacterium | reverse complement strand
ATGAGTTTTGCTTTCGCCGGAGACTCTACGATAACGAGGTTTTTGGCCATAGGTATATAAGAAGAACAGAATGTGATGCTGAGAGACCTTTCTGAGAAGTAGTGTCGAAGTCTTGAAACAATTTTGTGATCAAACTCTTCGACTTAGGCTTTTTCCCATATTTATGTGATAAACACAAGTTTTTTATCTCTTTGTAAAGCTCACCATCGCCACTCAGCAAAACGGATCAGACCATTTCTGACAATGCATTGGACTTTGCCAGGTCATAGAATTCTACGTCTGATCACTTCTTGAAAATCCCGATAATCCTCTCTTGAGTGCAGAAATCCAAGGGGATCATGGCTGATGAAAAGTTACCCTTGTAAAATTGAATAATTATTTCTCTCTATATCAAGAAGTGCTTTTTATAAGAAAGACTGAAATCCGAGATTTAAATAGATCAGCAATACTGTCCAAGCAATCCCCAAAAGCCAGAACACTGGCGTAATAAAAGGAGAATCGAGTCTTTTCTTCAGCTGCTGATGAGCGGCTGAGATGAGGTACATCCCCGCACAAAAGAAAAAGGGCATATCGAAGGTTTCGTAGATGGTGACGAGAGTTTCTGAACTCGAGTTTCCTTGGTGAATCATAAAATCAGCGCTGAGGTAAACCAGCCCAAAGGCAACAAAAAAGAGGTAAGCAACGCGTTGGAACGATCGATTCATGATAAGAAAGCTAAAGAATGGGGCTCAAAACAACATCTGAAGTAAGGTCGAGATGGACACAAGAGGATGTTTGGAGATCAGGTCTCACTTCGTTATACTCACGTTGCTCTTTTCGTTCTTTATCTTCAAGAGAATGGCGTTGACTCGAGATGATGTCCTCCACGTAGCAAAACTTGCACGACTCACCCTCACTGATGAGGAAGTTGATCGATTTACCCATCAGCTTGCTGGTGTTTTCGAGCATTTGGATAAACTGGCAGAAGTCGATACCGAAGGTGTTGCTGAAACCTCGATTGTTAATGGTTTGGAAAACCAAATGCGTGCAGATGAAGTGAAGCCTTCTCTCGACCGTGAAGACCTTCTTGCTACCACTCAGCGTGATCACGAACGCGGCATGATCAAGGTTCGCAAGAGTATCTAAATCGTCCCTATGAAAACTGTAAAAGACCTTTCTCAAGACCTGCGCTCAGGACAACTCACGTCTGTAGAGCTCACCGAACAGTGTTTACAAGTGATAGAAGAAAAGAATGCTGAACTCAATGCCTTTGTCTCTGTGAATCGAGAAGGTGCTTTGGAAATGGCAAAAGCTGCTGACGAGATGATCAAGAACGGAGAAGGAAATGAACTCACGGGTATTCCCTTGGGGATCAAGGATAATTTTTGTGAATTGAACGTAGAATCCACAGCCTGCTCGAACATGCTCAAGGGTTTTGTTCCCCCTTATGAAGGGACGGTCATGAAGAAACTGCGAGAGATGGGAGCTGTTTTCATCGGCCATACCAATACTGATGAATTTACGATGGGAGCCTCCACCGAAAGCTCTGCCTATGGGACTTCCAAAAACCCTAGAGATCCTTCTCGATCGCCTGGTGGATCATCAGGAGGATCTGCTGCTGCTGTTGCGGCTGGTATGGTGCCTTGGGCACTGGGAACCGATACCGGAGGAAGTATCCGCCAACCTGCTGCTTTCTGCGGAATTACCGGGATGAAGGTGAGCTACGGACGGGTTTCTCGTTCTGGAATTATGTCGATGGCTAGCTCTTACGATACGATTGGTTGCCTCACCCAAACTCCTGAAGACTCAGCGATTGTTTTGAAACATATTGCTGGACATGATGAAATGGACGGCACAACTCCAGATATTCCTGTAGATAAGTATGACGAACTGCTGGGTGAAGAAATCAAAGGCATGACCATTGGAGTGCCTGCTGAATACCTTGAAGGGTTGGATAGCGAGGTGCGAGTTCAGTTTGATCAAGCGATAAAGAAGGCTGAATCATTGGGTGCCACCATCAAGGAGATATCACTCCCGATGACCCCTTATGCCCTTGCGGTGTACTACATCATCTGCCCTTCTGAAGTGAGTGCGAACATGTCTCGTTACGATGGACTGCGCTTTGGCCCGAAAAGTGATGCAGATGACTTGGTCAGCTCATACTTTGAAGCCCGTACGGCTGGTTTTGGGGATGAAATCAAGAGAAGAATCATCATTGGAACTTATGCCCTCAGTGCGGGCTACTATGACGCCTACTACAAAAAGGCCACCCGTGTACGAACCAAGATTAAGGAAGAATTTGAGAAGGCTTTTGAAGATGTGGATGTAATCTTGACGCCAACGACTCCAAATATTGCCTTTAAGATTGGGGCCAATGCCACAGACCCGGTGCAGATGTACCTAGAAGATGTGATGACCGTTCCGGCAAGTGCTGCAGGTATTCCGGGTATCAGCATCCCTATGGGAGAAAAGGATGGTATGCCCCTTGGGCTTCAGATTCTTGGTCCTCAGTTTGAAGAATCTCGTGTTCTCCGTGTTGCTCACCAGATGGCAACTGCTTAACCTTCCGATATGCTTACGATTTCTGAGTTATGCATCAGCTCACGCCAATCCACCATTTGTGATGGACTCAATACTTCTGTGCCCCTGGGACAGTGCCTGTTGATCATAGGAGATAATCAGAGTGGTAAGTCTCAATTGCTGAGCTGTATTGCAGGCCTGAAGGCCCCGCAGCGTGGACAGGTGCAGATCGATGGACTGAACCTCCACCTCTTGGATAAAAAGCAGCGAGAAGTCTTTGAACAATCTGTTGGATTTTTGACACAATCTGCCCAGCTCTCGGCTTTTCAGCCGGTCAAAGCTTACCTCCAGAGCGTTCCACAGAATGGCGTCCTTCAGCAGCTCATGACTCAATCGGGACTCGATAAGCTGATGGATCACAAGTCATCCGAACTCTCTTTTGCTCAGCAGCGTATCTTGAAGCTCGTGAGCATTTGCCAGCACCGGCCAAAACTGCTGTTTTTGGATCAGGTCTTTTTGGGACTTGATGAAAAGGCGCGATCTTTGGTTCTCGACCTGCTCGAAGAACTCAAGCAGCAGAAAACCACCCTGGTAATGAGCGAGTTACCAGGAGTGTACGCCCAGATGATCCCCGCAGACATTACTCTTCATCTTCCTTATAAAACCCCATGAGCATAAAGATGAAAACCATCTACGTCTGTAGCGAATGCGGTGAGATCGCCAGCAAGTGGAGTGGAAAGTGCTTGCAGTGCCAAGCCTGGAATACCCTGGTGGAAGATGTGATTGATGCCAAGCAGGCTAAAAGAGCACCATCCAAGAGCATTCAGGTGAGAAAGGTGAGTCTAGAAGATAGTCTGGAATGTCGACTCGCCACTGGAATTGATGAATTTGATCGCGTACTAGGTGGTGGGATTCTTTCCGACAGCCTTATGCTGCTCAGCGGAGACCCTGGAATTGGGAAGTCTACCCTAGCCCTGCAAGTCTCCTTGGAACTTGCAAAGACCGGCAAACAGGTGCTCTATATTTCTGGTGAGGAATCTGTTCAGCAGATCTCCCAAAGAGCGAGAAGACTCGTGGGAGAGAAGATCCCCGAAAGTTTTGGACTGATCAACGCCTTCCACCTGGAATCGGTACTGGCGACCATTGACCAACAAAAGCCTGACCTCGTGATTGCGGATAGTGTGCAGACCTTTCGATCTGATGAAGTCACTGGCTCTTCGGGAAGCATTAGCCAGACGCGGCATATTGCCGAAGCCTTTATGATGAAGGCGAAGCATTCGACCATTCCGATCTTGCTGATTGGCCATGTAACCAAGGATGGGAACCTAGCAGGCCCAAAAGTTCTGGAGCACTTGGTCGACACCGTGCTGTACTTTGAAGGTGAAAAGTATCAAGACCTGAGGCTTCTGAGAGCCTTGAAGAACCGCTTTGGTTCAACCCAAGAAGTGGGCTTGTTTTCGATGAAAGCTCATGGACTCGAAGAGGTGAAGAATCCCTCTGAATTGTTTTTACAAGGTCGTGAGACCAATGCCATTGGATCCTCTTTGACGGTAACCCTGGAAGGCTCTCGCCCATTTTTGCTGGAAATTCAGGGACTTACCAATCCAGCAGATTATCAGTACCCCAAAAGAACCGCTTCTGGCGTGGAAATGAACCGACTACATGTGCTTATAGCCGTTCTCAACAAGCATGCGAAGCTGAAGCTGGATCAACATGACGTGTATGTAAACGTTCCGGGAGGATTCCGAATCAAAGACCCAGCAGTTGATTTAGCCGTGGTAGCTGCGTTGATTTCTTCTCAACTGAATACTCCCCTGCCTGAAAGCACGGTCTTCTTGGGTGAAGTGGGTTTAAGCGGAGAGATTAGACCGGTTTCGCAAGAAGAACGACGTCTTTATGAGCTTAAAAACCTGGGTATCAAAAGGGTTTGTGGTGCGGTTCGCACTGTTGGAATCGAAGGACTTGAACTGCAAAAAATGAAGTCGGTTTCGCAGCTGAGAAGCTTTATAAAGCAGTAAATCTTCATCGATTCGTCATGTTGTGAGCTTAGGATATTCGGGTACTATTTTGATCATCTCGCATAATGAGGGCTTCTTTTCGCATCGCGTGGATACTGATTGGACTGAGCTTCTGGAGCTTTGCTAACCGGAGCTGGATGATGGGGAATGAGCTCAAGGTGAGCTTTTTGGATATCGGCCAAGGCGACAGCATCTTGATTGAAACCCCTCATGGGCGGCGAGTGCTCATTGATGGTGGACCTGGAGTAACCCTTCTGGAAAGACTCGGTGAAAGCTTGTCATTTTGGGACTCCCACTTCGATATGGTGATCTTGGGCC
>CAYGRJ010000100.1:0-4874 GCA_964352285.1 uncultured Candidatus Peribacteria bacterium | reverse complement strand
CTCATAGTTTATGGGTGTATATTTGGCTTATGTTGAAGATTTTTTTTCGTGGAGCGCTATCAGGTTTTTTGAGCATGGTGATCATGGTCTCATCTCTTCAATCTGTTACAGCGCAATCAGCTTTGAGTGATATTTCTCTTTCTGTTCCTTCGGTCATTCCTGTCATGCTGCTTACAGCTGTTGGTAGTGATGCTCTTCAGGTGACCTGGAATTGGGATTTTATTGGTCCAGGTTTTGTGCCAGCTAATGTGACCCAGGTGAATACAGAGATCTCGTCTGATGGGATTAATTATGGAACCGTACAAAACCATGCTCCAAATGATTTTGTAGCTGATTATCTGACCTTGTCTGCTGGGACTTACACTGCTCGGGTGACCGTTGTTGATGGAGCCAATACAGAATATGTCGTTGGTCCAGTTCAGTTAGGCACGGTTACCACTACTACTGGTAGTAGTGGCGGTAGTGGCGGACGAACCTCAGGTGGAAGTTCTGGTACAGGGACAGGGGGAACCTCATCTACAAGTGTTACCATTAATGGACTTGCTTATCCAGGACCAGCAGCTGTTGTGATTTTCACTCATGATGGTTCTTTCCAGACGACTATCAGCACCGATGCGAACGGAAGCTTTACTTATTTCACGACCCAGCTTCCAGCCGGTACAGCCGAATTTAATTTTTCTGCGAGAGATCCCCAAGGAAATCTTTCGGCACCAGTTTCTTTTTTTCAAACGCTGAGTAATGGAAATCCTGTAACGGTGAATAATGTAAACCTGCCGCCGACGCTTACGCTTTCTGATTCTGTCTTAGTGTTGGGAGCGTCTTTGGAAATTTCTGGATATGCTTATCGATCTGGGAGTACGTCTGTGACGCTTAATGGTCCTTCTTCAGTAGCTTATGTTGTCTCTGTTGATGGGAATGGTTACTGGCAAGTTGTCGTCGATACTTCGAGCCTTGGTGCTGGTACATACGATATCGTTGCTCAAGCGTCTTCTGTGACTGGAACCCTAAGCCCATTGTCTCCTCCAGAAACTTTCGAGTTGATTACTGGTGCACCATCAGCTCCTACTTGTGGAGATAGTAATGTAGAAGCTCCTGAAACTTGTGATGACGGCAATACTGTTGATGGTGATGGCTGTAGCGCGGTGTGCTTGCTGGAGGGGACTGGAATTTGTGGGGATGGAATTTTGGATACTGGAGAGGCTTGTGATGATGGTAATGATCTAGATGGTGATGGATGTAGTGCTTTATGTGCTCTCGAGGGAGACTTGCCCGTGAGCGCGGTTGATCCTATTTCTCCTAACCTCTTTACGGTTTCTGATGTGAATTTGAGTTATACGGCGAGTACTACCAATGGAGTTATTGATTATGTTGAGCTGTATTATTCACGTGATGGTGCTCCATATGTTCAGTATATTGGAGCCTTTACAACGGGGTCTATTAGTATGACAGGACTCGCAGATGGAACATATGAGGTCTACACCATTGCTACTGATTCTGGGATGTTTGTAGAGCTCCCCCCAGCTGCTCCAGATGCGACCTTTACTATTGATGCTCAAGAAGACTTTGATGTGATTGTGAAGCCAGAGAAGATGGTACCTCCTACGGGCAACTGGGATATTCCTATTGAGTTGTGGTTATATCCACCAGGGTCAACCACTGCTGCTTATAATTGGCAGTTTACGACCTTAAGTGATGGGACTTATATCCAAGATATCAATAGCCCGCTTTCTGGTTCTGAGTTTCATGCGGTTGCCAAAGGAATATCTCACCTCAGCCAACGACTTGATTTCGAGGATTTCTCGAGCATGACAAATAAGATTCTCGACTTTGCGGAAGGTGGTGCAGTCTTGATGAAGGCTGGTGATGTCCACTCCTCTAAGGATGATTTTGTGAATGCGTTGGATATCTCTGCCACGGTCATTGAGCTGTATAAGTCAGAGATTAATGCTGACCTCAACGGAGATGGGATGGTGAATGCTCTTGATCTGAGTGTGCTGCTTGGCAATTTGTATGAGGTTGGAGAGGGGATTCAATAAGGGGCCGTTGTTATTTATTAGATTTTATTTGTTGTTCGTTTTCATTTCTTCTATGGTTCATTTCTTTTCATCCTTTCGTTTCTTAACTCGTTTTGGTGTCAGCTCGGCACTGGGGGCACTCATGCTGCTCTTGGTTCCCTCGAGTATGGCGGCGACCTTCTCCTTGAATCCTTCATCAGGTGCTTACAACCAGACTTGTGAAGTGAGTGTCGATATCATCCTGGATTCTCAGGGGTCACAGACGAATGCCGCTGATCTCTTTGTGAGTTATGATCCGAACCAACTAACCCTTATTGATCAAGATGTTTCTCAACCTGGGCCACAGATAAAAGCGGGTTCGTATTACCAACTGTATGTTTCTAACAATGTTGATGAGGGGACGGGATCTATCCAGATGTCAGCCTTTAGTCTCATGGGTGAGCCTGCGAAATCTGCAGTGTTCGCGACTTTGGTTTTTGAGAGTAAGCCTGGTGTGAATTCTTCAACGATCTCTGTTGATTTTGATGGTGCTGGTGCTACCACTGATAGTAATATTGCTGATCTTGGTGGAAGCGATATCCTTTCTGGAGTGACCAACGGTTCCTATACCTTCAATAGTGGATTTTGCAATCCAGATGTTCAGGCGCCTCAGGTGAACAGTATCGTGCCAGCGAATGGTGCTGATGGGGTTTCTTTAGGTTCGAATGTGAGCTTTGCCATAACTGACAACCAAAGTGGAGTGGATCTGAGTAGCCTTTCCGTGCAGATTCACAATGTCACTTACGATCAAAACAGTACTGAGCTGAGTGTTTCTGGAACTTCTTCGAACTATTCGATTGTCATTGATCCAGCTGTAGATTTTCCAGACAATACCCTGATTGGTATTTCTATACAGGCGTCTGATATTGCTGGAAATGTGATGTCCACGGTGGTTTCGAATTTCAATCCACCAGATACTCAAGCTCCGACTTTGGCGAATGTTTCTCCAGCGAATGGTGAGCGTTCTATTCCTCTCAATAGTGATATTACTTTTAATGTTCGTGATAATGATGTTGGAGTAGATCTTTCAACCCTTCAGGTGAATATGGGTGGAAATACCTATACCAATAGCAGTCCAGAGTTGAGTTTTTCTGGCTCTGCGAATGATTATTCAATCGTTGTTGATCCCACGACTGACTTTCCTTTTAATACAGCAGTGACCTTTGTTATTTCTGCAGCTGATTTAGGTGGGAACATTATGTCTCCGAGGAGCTTTACTTTTAACTCTCCCGATCAACAGCCTCCAAATGTCAGCCAGATGAGTCCTTCGAATGGTTCTACTGGTAATTCCTTAGATGCCAATATTAGCTTTCGGCTTACTGATAATGAAGTCGGAGTAGACCTTGATGCACTTGAGGTTGATGTGCAAGGGGTGACCTATACGACTTCGAGTTCTGAATTGACTACGTCTGGAACAGCTCTTGATTATGATGTTCTTCTGAATCCATCTGCTGATTTCCCTATCAATACAGAAATTACCGTTCAGGTTCGAGGTGCTGATTTAGGTGGGAACACGATGAATCAAGTGACATACCGATTCAACAAGCCGCCACCACCTTCTGTGTGTGGAGACAACCTTGTTGAGCAAGATGAGGAATGTGAACCTCCTGGATCATTAGTGTGCGATGTCGATTGCACGATGTTGGTTCAGGCCTGTGTTGAATCGTCTACTGGTACACGTAGGGTTCGTGGGGGAGATGATGATCAGGGTGAGGACGAGGATGACGATGTAGCTGCAGAAGACAGTGTGGTGACACAGCTTGCGAACTCTGACTTTGCTCAGGAGGTGTCTGATATGGTCTTTCAATTTACTGGAGATATTGGTCTTCTGGAAGAACCAGAAGAAGTGAATGGTATTCAGCTGGCAAATGTTGCTGTAGATGCTTTTGCTTGTCAGGATGTGAAAACAGAAGAGGTTTTGCTTCAGCGTAAAGAAGTACCCTACACACCTCCGACTGGATTTGAGATCTTGAGAGAACCGGTACAGTTTTCTTGTGCTGGCGCTTTTGAGACGACCTTGAGCCTTCCTGATGAATACACGAATGTGCAGGCAGTGAAGTGTGTGGGAGGAGCTTGTAACACTATTGAGATCACTTCTGCTCAATCGATTCAGTGTGGAAACGAAGTGGTGTACGAAACGGAGAAATCAGATGCTGACATTGCTCAATTAGAAATCACCGGACTTGCTCGTCAGTTTGATCCTGAGCGGTATTCGGTAGAAGCTGTCGGGAGCGATGAGCGAAAGTACACGGTTGTTCGTCATCAAGATGCTTACCAGAGTCAGATCCATCGATCATTGAAGCTGCTTTCTGCACCGATCTTGGTTTCTCGACGATCTCCGCAAGAGTTTTCTGGACAAGAAATGATCTCGGTTTCTTTGCCTTATGTCGATGGAACTTCGTTGGTTGATGGTTCGGTTCAGGTGTTTGCCTTTGATCCTGATCAGCGTTTATGGGCTTTGGTTCCTGGTGCGAAAATCGATGAAGAGAATTTAAAGGTGAGTGTCGAGCTTGATTTCCAGCAGTTTGCCGAAGGCGGTCGAGAAGGAGTTTTTGCGGTCATGGGAAGGCTCTGTCAGGACTGTGAAAAGAGTTACTTTACGAATGTCTATCAATCTCCCGAAGGGCAGCGGTCTGCGGTGGTTTTAGTCCATGATCTCGGGGGTGACTCTCAAGATTGGAATTATTTGGTCCAAGATATTATTCGAACTCGACAACCATGGCAGGTTTGGTCATTTGATTATGATTCCGTACAAAACCTCAAGCAGGCATCGAGAGAATTGGCTGATTCATTGCAGATTTATAATGATCGATATGATTC
>CAYGRJ010000099.1:0-4885 GCA_964352285.1 uncultured Candidatus Peribacteria bacterium | reverse complement strand
CATCTGAAGAGATCCTTAATCAAATTGTTTTTTTTCTAAAAACAAACAATGAAACGATAGGCTTCTATTCATTATGGAATAAAGAAGGCAAATACGAATTAGAGCATCTATGGCTACTGCCAAACTTCATTGGTAAAGGGCTAGGAAAAAAGCTTTTTGACCACTTAATAAATACTGCTAAAAGAAAAAAAGTTAATACGTTTTGCATCATTTCAGATCCAAATGCAGAATCCTTTTACATCAAAATGGGTGCTATAAAAATTGACGAAAAAGAATCAAGTATTCCAGGAAGAATGTTACCAATACTTCAATACTCAATAACATAAGTATCTAATCATCTCATAACAGCAGAGTTTACGACATATCACCATGGGAAAAAACAATACTTAGCAAGTTCATAGCACAACTCAAAAACATTGTCCCTCATCTCTCTTTTAGCTATCATCACTCAAATGAAACTCTACCGCCTCATAACCGGCCCAGACGACGCTCAGTTCTGCCTGCGTGTCTCCACAGCTTTAAACAAAGGTTGGGAGCTCCATGGAACACCCACCCTCACCAGTACAGAGGGTCAGACTATTGCAGGTCAAGCACTCATTAAAGAAGTCGATGGTGAATTCACCCCTGATATCGACTTTCACAACCTTTAGAAACACGCACTGAACTACTAATACCCCTCAATATCTGCTATAATAAACAGATAAAATTCAATAATATCCCATTATGAAACCCGGAGAAAACACACCACACTACAGTGTTGATAAAAACGACAAACAACAACAGTTCATTAAGGGGGAAGAATCGACAACTGCTCTAGCTCCATCAGAAGAGGAAATCGACACCACTTACCATGAATCTACAACTATTAAGGGAATTGAAATATCTGTTGCTTGGGTAGAAAGAGATGGGGGTAACTATGAGATTTACTTTCCTCAAATAACAACAAAGGACCAAATAAAACACGAAGACGTCTCAGATCAAATCATTAAAATTCCTGGAGGAAAAGAAAAGGCAAAGCGAGTTTTTGACTTCGCAAAAGCAGAGCTCCTTAAACTCAGTATATTCCAAAGACTCAGCCCATCGAAAGTGGCAAAGATTTACATGAAGACTCAAGCATTCATTAAAGAAGAACTCTAGTAACATTGACTTTTGGGCTTATTTAAGATAATATCCTCCTCTAAGGAGGTCCCAGTGATTTGGGCCGTTGGTGTTGTATTGGTCTTCTTGGTTTATGTCTTTGTCTTCGCTCTCGCAAGAGCCTCAGGACGTGCTTCACGCGCAGAAGAGGTTCGACGGGACGTGGATCAAAGAAAAAAAGAGTAAGCGCGTCGCTTAACTCTTTACCTCGGGTGTTAGCCGCTGCTAACACCCATCTTTTCAAATGCTAAAACTGCAAGAAAAGGGAAACAAAATTAATGAGTCATGCCAACCAAATCCCAAAGATCGAAGAATGGTCGAAGACCACGAGTGAGGTAAAACCGAATCGAGTGGTCGGAGTAGCGGCTCAATGACACCCCAAGAATGAAATGATTGGTTGGTGGAATGAGACCAGAACGGTATCTGCAACCACTTTAGTGGTCGGAGTAGCGGGACTTGAACCCACGACCTCACGCCCCCCAGGCGTGCGCGCTACCAACTGCGCCATACCCCGATAAAGTTTTTTGATGCTTCGACCGTAGTGGAGAAGTCTCTTTCTTAAGCATGATAGAGATTTCTCCACTCCTTACAGTCGGTCGAAACATCAAAGGCTACTCTTCCGTATACCTCAACACCTCTCGGAAACGGAAGTATTCCAAAAGACGGAGCCCAGTGAAGCGACCCATAAAGACATTCGCCAAGATGAAAAGCACCAGGATTTCTGGATGAGCCACAATCAAGATCTGCAGCCAGGACCAAGAAACCACAAAGAAACTCAAAAGAGCAATCATGAGGGTTTCGACGAACACTCGTGCAACCGACCATAGGCCTCTCTCCCCTTCAACACCCACCACACGATCAATAGAAGTTGCCAGGATCACCAACATCAAAGCACTCGCAAGGGAGAACTCTCCACCAAGCCAAAGGCTCACTCCGATGACAAACAGCAAGACCACCCCTAAAAATGAGGTGAGGATTCCCACCTTCGCGATATACAAAAGATGAGACTTGAAGAAGAACACCCGGAATCCATAACTAATGATTCCCAGGACGAGAATAGCTGCAAGTCCAAGCTTCCACCCCAACACAAAGAAAGCGAAAGTAAGAAGCACAGGTACACGTGCTCCTGCAGAGCTAAATCCAACCACCAGTCGGAAGAACGTCACCAAGGTAACGATCAGCGGTAGGAAAAGAACAATCAAAAGCACACTGTCTTCTACACCCTTCTCCTGGAGGTAACTCAACCCATAACTCGGCAGCTCAAAAATACTAAAAGCCTTCGGATTCAAAGGATCAAGCACAGCGTTGTCGTAGCCTCTCATATTAATGACCTCTAGCACGTCCTGACCGTCTTGAGTGGTGAAGAACTCATCGATAGCCTCACGACGCGTAATAATGATTCTCTTCGGCTTCAGGTTCGCCTCAACTCCCAAGAGAATATTCTCCAACAGACCAATATTCCCTTCGGTGATCACCACAAAATCCTTCTCTCCCCAATTCACCTGCTCTGCAAAAGAATTCAACAGGGTTACCAGTTCCACACGGTCAGACCACACCATCACGGTATCACTATCGTTGATCTGCTCGAGTTCTCTTTCAATCCTTTTAAGAAGGCGGTCTTTCAACCGCAAGTTCACCAAAGACTGAATAGATTCGATATAAACACCTTGCTCTTGAGCACGGGTACTAATAGAAGCAATTCTTTCTTCATCTTGCGCAAAGTCAGTCAGCAGGAACAAAGCACGTCGGTAAACAAAAATCTCTTTCTCAACCAACAGGGTGTCGAGCACGGTACCTTCTACATTAGCCAAATCCACCTCGAGCTTCACGACGTAACTCCCCGACTCTTGAAAAATATGAGGTATTTCTTCTTCTGTACTAGTCTCACCATCTCCAAAGTCCCAACGGAAATTCTGCAACTGTTGGTTTTCTGGAATTCTTTGTGATCCTGCTCGAAAAATTATATTTTTTCCGGTTTGAATCGTATCTCGTGCTTCGATGCTCACCTGCAGTTCCTGATCATCTTGCTGAATGTTTTCCTGAGCTTGTCCTTCTCCTAAAGGAGAACCCAAAACCATCGCAGCAAACATGAAGGAAAGAAGAAGTCTGTTCATATATATATAAAAAATTTTTCAGTTTATATAATATCATCATTATCAAAGAGACAAAGACTTATATCGGTACTTTTTCTCCCAAAACCGCTTTCTTAAGGGATTCTCACATCTCAATTGTTCATAACTTGTGAAGAATTGGTGCAAAACTTTTCCTAAAACCGTTTTAAAAGAAAAAAAACAAGGGTTTTGAACAACAGAAAAAAGAATCAATTGAGCAAAACACAACCCCACCCCTGGAAAACTTTCCCCCTTTGCACACCCCTATTTTTCCCCAGTATCTCAAGTTTTCATCAATTCCATCACTTTTCCACAAGAGTTTTCCACAACGCAATACAAAGCTATAAAACCAGTATAAACAGAGCCTTAAAGCTGTTCTAAGACGGAATCAGAAAACTCAGCATTGGTGAAAACCTCATCCACATCATCATCTTCTTCCAAGAGCTCTACCAGATTCATGATTTTCTGTGCAGTTTCCATATCTTCTATCACCTTATCTTCAGCAGCTACTAGGCTCATTTCTGACTTTTGAACTTTTGCACTGTCGAAAACTTCTACACACTGTTCAAAACCTTCACTGCTACACAACACCTCTACATTATTCCCATCCCAATCAATATTTTCAGCACCTGCGTCTATCAATTCGAGCTCAACTTCATCATGGTCTCTCGTAATACCTGCAGCAGAAATAACTCCTTTTCTCGAAAACATCCAAGCAACACAACCGCTGCTTCCCAAATTCCCACCATTTTTAGACATAATCACCCGAACATTGGTGTAGCTTCTATTGGTATTGTCAGTAAGCGTTCTTACCAACATTGCTACTCCTTCTGGTCCATATCCTTCATAAGTAACTTCTTCCAAACGATCTCCTTTGAGCTCACCAGTTCCCTTCTTGATAGCTCTATCGATATTATCATTTGGGACACCTGCAGCTTTCGCCTTTTGCACAGCTACTCGTAACGAAGGGTTCATATCTGCATCTCCTCCACCCTGCTGTGCTGCTACGGTGATGAGTTTCGACATCTTGGTGAAGACCTTTCCTCTTTTAGCGTCGGTTGCCGCCTTTTTATGCTTAATATTTGCCCATTTACTGTGACCAGCCATAGTTTTTCATAAAATACAATCATCCACAGTATTGTCGAAAAGAGCTTCCAGCTCAATAAAAACAGCAGCATAAAAGTCTTGACCTGTATATTCTGGCACTCTATAATTGAGAGTGCTAATTTAAAAGGGTTGAAAAAAGTACTATTCTCTTCAACCAGCAACTAGAAACCATTAACCAGACTCAATATGTCTAAAATTATAGGAATCGATCTCGGGACCACAAACTCTTGTATGGCCTTCATGGAAGGAGGTGAACCAAAGATCATCACCAATGCAGAAGGAGAGCGAACAACGCCATCGGTAATTGCTGTACGGGAAGGAGAACGCCTCGCTGGAAAACCAGCTAAGAATCAAGCGGTGGTAAACCCAGAAAACACAATCTTCTCAGCTAAACGATTTATTGGGCGACAAGATAAAGAAGTAGAAGCAGAAAAAAAGAACTTCCCATTTAAGGTTGTGAAAGGAAGTAAGGGAGAAGCAGAAATCATGCTCGATGGAAAGCAGCACCGACCAGCTGAAATCTCTGCCAT
>CAYGRJ010000098.1:0-4896 GCA_964352285.1 uncultured Candidatus Peribacteria bacterium | reverse complement strand
TACTTCTTCATTGCTTTCGCTCTCTAGCTCTCTAGCGATCTCTTCACCAAACATTGGAACGATACCGCTGGTGAACTCTACGATTCCGTTCTTGAGAGCCTGTGCACCTTCTGCTGTGATTTCGTTTCCAAAGGTGTAGGTCAGAACTGTTTGCTGACTAAATGAAGCATTGAACCTGTTTTTACCAAACTTTCTGCTTTTGCTTGCTATCAAAACTCCACTTTCTATCATGCTATCCATCAGGCTTCCTAATGACGATATGAGCTTTCTGATGGTGAGGCCATTTGACAGTCCTTCAAGAACTGAAAGAGCTTCCGCATCTGCCATACTCACAGTTCCAGATGACTGGAGGGCTTGTGACAATGAGTTTGTCGAGAACTTCATCCATTTTCCGTCCATAAATTTAATCATCTCGTTGAAGATGTTCATCATCTTCATGAGCTGAGCTGAATCTGTTTCAGCTTTGATATTTTCAAAACCTACGTAAGTCACGAGCCCATCTTCAAGAATTGTTCCCATGTAGTCCATTCCGAGTTTCATATAGCTCGCACCAGCTAGTTCAGCTGGAATTTGAGCTGGATCTAAATCGTCGACTTGAAAAGAAATGTTTCCCTTTTCTTGAAAGCTTGATCCTTGCTTTCCTCCTGTTTCATTTACTTTCATATGAAAGCTAAAGGGAAGGTCTGTTTCTCCACCTCTCCTGAGCTTGAGATCAGCATCAGCAGAAAAGCTTAAGTTGTTTTGTTCTATAGAGAGCTTCATAGCACTCCCGAGGCTTCCGGGGTTGTCAGCGGCGAAACTTTGAGATGGGATCAACATGAGAGCAAGTGCCATCACGGGAATCCCTCGTTGTAACCAAGTCTTCATACGTAGGGTTTAAGAATAGTGATCATGATTAATCTGAACTGAGTTTATGGCTCTGTCAAACCCCAAAGGGCTCTTTATCTTTACAAAGACGATGAAAAAACACCTGATGAAAGTGGAAAGGTATTGCTGAGCGAAATCCGTTCACGTACAATACCATCGATTATTCGTTTTTTTTACGAACACTATGGCCAAATCCAGTGAGTATGATGCGTCGCAGATTCAGATTCTAGAAGGATTAGAAGCGGTACGGAAAAGACCAGGTATGTATATCGGTTCCACGAGTGCTACAGGCCTCCACCATATGGTGTGGGAGATCTTGGACAACTCTATCGATGAAGCAATGGCTGGTCACTGTAGCACTATCAAAGTTTCTGTTAACGAAGATGGTTCTGTCTCTGTAGAAGATAATGGACGTGGTATTCCTGTCGATAAGCATAAGAAGACTGGGAAATCTGCCCTCGAAACAGTTCTCACGGTACTCCATGCTGGAGGTAAATTTGGAGGGGATGAAAGTGGGTACAAGGTTTCTGGAGGACTTCACGGAGTTGGAGTTTCTGTTGTGAATGCACTTTCTACCGACTTAAAAGCTGAAGTCTTTAAAGATGGAAAGCACTACGTGCAAGAATATAAGCTCGGAGTTCCAAAAGCTGATGTGAAATCAGTTGGGACGAGTGACAAAAAGGGAACAAAGATTACCTTTTGGCCAAGCGCAGATGTGTTTGACACTACTGACTTTGAGTACAGAGTCATCAAAACTCGTGTGAGACAGCAAGCGTACCTGACGAAGGGAGTACATATCTATCTTCAAGATTTACGTGTTAAACCTGCGAAGCGAGATGCTTTCTATTTTGAAAACGGAATCCTCTCTTACGTAAAGCATTTAAACGCTGGCCGTGAGGCAATAGGAGATATCTTTTATATAGAAAAGGATGTCGAAGAAGGAAAAGTAGAGCTCGCTCTTCAATATACTGATGCCTACCAAGAAACGATTTACGGATTCGCCAACAATATCTTCACACCAGAAGGAGGAATGCATATTACCGGAATGAAGGCAGCTCTGACTCGGACACTTAATGCTTTTGCAAAAAAATCCGACCTTGTTAAGGATAAAGATGGTTCATTCCAAGCCGATGACACACGTGAAGGACTTACTGTCGTTGTCTCTGTAAAGCTTGCAGATCCACAGTTTGAAGGACAGACCAAGAGTAAGCTGGGGAACGCCGAGATGAGAACTGCTGTTGAGTCAGTGTTCAACCAGTGTTTTAGCGACTTTCTCAATGAGAACCCAGACAGCCTCAAGGCGATTATTGGGAAGTGTATGCTCACTGCTCGAGCTCGTAAGGCTGCTAAAGCCGCACGTGACTCTATTGTCCGTAAAGGAGCCCTCGAGGGTATGACCCTGCCAGGTAAGCTTTCTGATTGCTCCAGTAAAGATGCTTCGATCTCAGAATTGTTTATTGTTGAGGGAGATTCTGCGGGTGGTTCAGCTAAACAAGGACGAGAGCGAGAGTACCAAGCGATTCTCCCTCTTCGAGGTAAGGTTCTCAATACCGAGCAAGCTCGACTTGATCGGGTGCTGGCGAATGAAGAAATTAAGTCACTGGTTATTGCCTTGGGTACTGCAATTGGTGACGTCTTCAATATCGAAAAGCTCCGTTACCACAAGCTCATAATCATGACGGATGCGGATGTCGATGGAGCCCATATTCGAACCCTTCTCCTCACCCTTCTCTACCGATACTTCAAGGAACTGATTGAAAGGGGATATGTGTATATTGCTCAGCCTCCGCTTTACAAGATTTCAAAAGGTAAAAAATCTTGGTACGTCCAAAGTGATGAAGAGAAGGACGCCATTGTAAAGAAAGAAGATATCACTGACCTCCGATCTATACAGCGTTATAAAGGTCTTGGAGAAATGAATGCAGATCAACTCTGGGAAACCACTATGGATCCTAAGCAGCGAAATCTTCTTCAGGTCACTATTGACGATGCTGAGGATGCTGATAAGATTTTTGAGATCTTGATGGGGAACCAAGTTCCTCCACGTAAGAAGTTTATCCAAACCCACGCTCGTACTGTCGCTAACCTCGATATCTAATTCCTTTTCTTTTTCTTCATGAAAATCGTACCTTACAAATCTTTCTGGCTCGGACTCTCTACCATTTTGGTAGTCTCTAGTATTGCCATTATCGCTACCTTTGGTCTGAAGCTGTCTGCTGACTTTACCGAAGGGACTCTTATAGCCCTCAACTACACAGAACAAGTTGCAGAAGGAGAAGGTGGTGATGAAGCACCTGTTGATCTTGTTGAAGAAAAAGCAAACCTGGATGCTGCTCTTGCTTCGTTTGAACCTGGAGAAGGACAAGAAGCCCTCGGTGATGTTGAAATCAAAACCGGAACAGATGGTACTTACATCATGAAGATGCGAAGACTCGCTGAAGGACAAGATGAAGCTCTTTTGTCTCATATTCGAGCTGAAGCAGGTGACTTTGATTTGATTCAGTCACGTGACGTATCGCCTGTGTTTGCTGAAACTTTCAAGCAGAATGCTATTGAAGCTCTTTTGGCTGCGGTAATTGCTATTGTCTTATACATTACTTTTGCTTTCCGAAAGGTATCTCGAGGGATTGCTTCTTGGAAGCTGGGAGTGAGTGCTATTTTTGCCCTCGTTCATGATGTCTTGATCATCGTTGCCCTCTTTTCACTCTTGGGTGTTTACTACCAAGTTGAAGTTGATGCGCTCTTTATCACCGCTCTCTTGAGTGTGCTTGGGTTCTCGGTTAATGACACGATCGTTGTGTTTGATCGGGTACGAGAAAACCTCCTCAAAAAGAAACACGACGAAAGCTTCGATGATGTTGCTGAAAAGAGCCTACACCAAACAATGGGTCGTTCACTCAACACCTCATTCTCGACCTTTGTGGTATTGGCATGCTTGCTCTTCTTAGGAGCCAACGAGGTCTACTACTTCGTCCTTGCTCTTATCTGTGGTGTAGGAGTTGGAACCTACTCTTCTATCTTCCTCGCTACTCCACTTCTTTCCCTCTTCCACGGGAAGGACTAAACCCTTAGTTCCTGATCATCTCTCTTCATGAAACGAGTTCTTTCTGGTATTCAGTCGTCTGGTGATCTGCATTTGGGTAATTACTTCGGCGCCCTTCGGCAATGGCTCGCTATGCAAGACACACACGAGTGCTTCTTCTTCTTGGCAGATCTTCACGCCCTTACGACGGTTCAAGATGGAGATATGCTGAGGAAGCTCACTTATGAAGCGACATTAACCTACCTAGCTTGTGGACTTGATCCGAACAAAGTGGTTATCTTTCGGCAATCAGATGTGCCGTATCATGCCGAGCTGATGTGGATACTCAGCACGATGACCCCAATGGGACTTATGGAACGGGCACACAGTTACAAAGATAAGGTTGCGAAGGGGATTAGTCCAAATGTAGGGCTTTTCACCTACCCAGTGCTCATGGCAGCGGATATCTTGCTCTACAGTGCCGATTTGGTACCGGTAGGGAAAGACCAGAAGCAGCACGTCGAGATCACTCGAGACCTGGTAGAAAAGTTCCACCATATCTATGGTGAAGCCTTCACCATGCCAGATCCCTTTATTCCAGAAGAAGTGGCGGTGATTCCTGGAGTAGATGGGCAGAAGATGAGCAAGAGCTATGGAAACACCATTCCGCTTTTCGTAGAAGAATCGAAGCTGAAGAAGCTGATCATGGGGATCGTTACGGATTCGAAAGAAGTCGCAGACGCTAAAGAAGCTGATGGAAACACCATTTACGAACTCTACAAGTTAGTCGCTCCAGAACTCGCACCCCAGATGGCTTCAGACCTCCAGGCTGGTGGTTACGGCTATGGAGATGCCAAAAAGGAACTCTTGCGAGCTACTACAGCATTCTTGAAGCCGATATGGGAGAAGAGAGATGAGCTAGAACGTCGAGATGGATATGTGGAAGAGGTTCTTGCTCAGGGTGCGAGGAAGGCACAGGCTGAGGCTGAGAAGGTGATGGGGAAGGT
>CAYGRJ010000097.1:0-4907 GCA_964352285.1 uncultured Candidatus Peribacteria bacterium | reverse complement strand
CATCTTTAGCATATCGTCAGCTGAACAGTAGGCAAAAGTCTGTTACAATCGACGGGTCTCTAAACCCCTTCTTTGAGCGGATTTAAAAGAAAAGCCATTTCCAAAAGCAAAAAAGCACAGAGCTCGCTTGTTCGATCAGTTCTCCGCTCCATACCGCGTTCTCGTGCAGAGTACGAAGAAAAAAAAGTCCCCTTCTTTCTCTTGGTGATCACCTTAATCATCGCAGCAGGAATCATCTTCTCAGTAACCTTTACGGTTTATCAGTACCTCACGAGCTTTTCCGTACAAGACCTCGTCGGAATTTTCTCCTCTGAACTCCAAGAAGACGATGAAAACCGTACCAATATCCTCTTGCTCGGCCACGGTGGCGGTGATCACGACGGAGCAGACCTCACCGATACCATCATTGTTGCGAGCCTCAATAACGAAACCAATAAAGCCAGCATGGTTTCTATACCTCGAGACCTTTGGCTCGACATACCAGGCTATGGATCCAGTCGTATCAACAAGATTTATGACGTCCTCAAGGAAAAATACGGATCAGAAGAAGCCTTAGGAGTTCTGAAGGGTGGCGTTGAAAACATAACCGGAGTAGATATCCCCTACTACGTAAAAATAGACTTCCAAGGCTTTACCAAGATCATCGATAGCCTCGGTGGTGTAGAAGTCATGGTCGAAAGCCAAATAGACGACCGTGCTTACCCCAAGGCTGACCAAAGCGGCTACGAGAGATTCTTCTTGAGCGCTGGCTTACAAGAGCTCGATGGTGAAACAGCACTCAAATACGCCAGATCACGTCATTCAACCTCGGACTTCGACCGAGCTGAACGTCAACAAAAGCTTTTGCAGTCCATAAAAGCCAAAGCAGAAGATCAAAAGCTCCTGACCTCACCGCTGCTGCTCAAGCGTCTCTACGATGACTTTACCGAACACCTCGAAACCAACCTGAAGATCAGCGAGCTTATCACTCTCGGAGACTTCGCCAAGAACTTCGATCAAGACGAACTCGCCATGGCAGTACTAAAAGACCAGGACATCGTGGACTTTGGAAGCTTCCTCTACACACCAGAACGTGAACTCTACGGTGGAGCATTTGTACTGATTCCTCTGGGCAACAACTATCTTCAAATCCAGAAATTCGTGAACATCGTCTTCAACTTCGGAGATATGTACAACGAAAATGCCAGCATTCAGATCCTCAATGGAGACGGAACTCCAGGAATAGCTTCGAGCTTAGGAGGAGACTTGATTCGCTATGGATTCAACATCCAACGCTACAGCAATGCCGATAGAAAAGACTACAGCATTTCTCACTACTACATCAACAATCCCCTAAACACGAGAGGAAGTGAAGCTGCCATCAATCAGATCATGCCGGAACTCATCAAAAAAGATGGAGAACTCCCTGAAGGTATTGACGATAGCTATGACATCACGATTGTCCTCGGTGAAAACTTCGACCAGATTCAACCCTAGTTCCTTATCAACGGCACATGAAAAAACTTACAACACTCCTGCTCTCACTGGTCTTTATCGCCAACAGCTCTTCATTAGCTCTCGCCAACACTGATAGGCTCGAGCACCTCGAAACGATCAGCAAGCGAATAGAAAAATACCTCAGCAAGCGTTGCCAAGGTGAACGAGCAGAAACACGCAGATGCTTAAGCCTTGAACGTCGACTGATCCGCCAGCAAAGAATGATCAGCAGGCTAAGTCGAAAGCGAGTCTACACCATCACCGAGAGTAACCCAGAAAGCCACCTTCGTACCGGAACCTTCGAGGCTCCAATCCTGACAGTTGAACACAACACTGCACTCGAAACCCTCCGTGAGCAAATTATCGATATTACCAATGCAGAACGAGCTAAAGAGGGACTTGCTCCCCTGCGTCACAACAGCAGTCTTGAAAAAGCAGCACAAATCCACTCAGACGACATGCAGGCTCAAGACTACTTCAACCACAATAGCCAAGACGGTCGAAAACCACTCGATCGCATCACAACAGCCGGCTACCTTGTTCCTTTTTTTGAATGCAACTGCAGTAAAAGCTACTCCACTGGCGAAAACATAGCCAAAGGGCAAGACACAGCAGCATTTGCCATGCAAACCTGGATGGATTCCCCTGGACACCGCGCCAACATCCTCAGCCCTGATTTCGACGAAATAGGAATAGGGATTTCAAAAATCACCGATGCCAATGAAGGCAACTGGATCGGGTACTATTGGGTACAAAACTTTGGAAAGATCAGCCTTGAGAAGTAAAGAAGTAGAGTATTGACAAAATTGAATATTTAATGTAAAATGCGATCTCTTTGAAAATCATCAAAGAGTGGTCTTTTACATGTTGAGATAATGGTTGAGATCCTCATCCTCACCGAATAGCAGAAAACTCTTCTCTTATTCGGTGGGGGTATGAGACAAAAGTCTCAACCATCCTTCGCAAGAAGTAAAATTGAGTCTATGTCCTCTTAAGGGACAAAAAGGAGAAGTACCATCAGAAAATACACTGCAGCCTATGGGCTGCTCATGATCACCTCACTCTTCTTTGTCGTCGGTTGTGCCGACGGGAAGGATGGCAGTAACGGACAGGACGGAGCCATTGGAGCTCAAGGACCAACGGGTCCAGAAGGACCTTCCGGTATGAATACTCCACTCAGTACGAAAGTGGAATTCTTGCGCTCATCTGCCCCAACCACCACGCTCACGCAGTCAAGTGTCATATCAAACAACATCCTCACGCTCCCAAACCGGGTAAGTGTGAACACTGCTAGAACAGGGTTCATGGCTGACCGACTCATCATTCGGACAGTCACAAACCGCATACAAGGAACCTTCAACTTACCAGGGGACCTAAACCCAGTTGCTTTCGGAGAGATGAGATTGCTCGACAGTAGCAACAACGTCCACTCCACCGGTACGAAGATTCTGAGCAGAATATCCGATATTGACGAAGTATCCTGGGAGTTCTTTGGTGTCAACTTCGATAACGCTGGTCAGCTGACCATCGAAATTGATGTGATTCCTGGCGAAGCTCTCGCCTTTGGAGAGAGCACTGTGAACTTTATCATGAACTTCGAAGACGCTCTGAATCTCAATCAAGATTTCCCCAGGATCCCTGATGGAACTGCCGATAACACCGGTGGTTCAATAGAAGCATCTGATCTCGATCCTCTGACCGGCGCCATTCGTGTGGTACCAATCAGTGAAATCTGTGGTGAAGACTCAACGGGACTCTTTGGTAAACAATTCGTACTCAACCGCACGGATTTCATCTTTCCAAAGCGTTTGGAGGTGCTAGAGACAACACCCAGCACCACTCTCGTTGCTAATACCTCAATACTGTCTCATCAGGTCACCATCATCAATCGTGGCAACGAAGAGATCACAATTACAAGTGCATCCTACAGCTCACAGTTCTTCAGCGGGCTAAATCTTAATCAACACAGAATGGAGGATGGCGCGAACACTCTGTTCTCCTTCTCGTCATCTTTCCCATCTTTCAGTTTCCAGAACATAATCGTCCCCGCCAAAGGGACATTTGTACTGGAAATGGAGAGCGAATTCACCGACGTCTTCACTGGAGCACGGCTTCAATATACCTTAACCTCACTGGATGGCGTCCGATTTGCGGGAAATACTGCGTTCCACTTCTCTGTGATTGAATTCACCAGCATCACAGGCCCATTGCTTACCGACTAACAATCTAGACTTATCTCGTCCTAGAAAAGTCGTGACTATCTCAACATCGAAAGACCTTCGGCCCCGCACTTGTGCGGGGCCGTTTTGGATACTCAAAAAAGATCAAACATAAAAAAAACGACTGTTAGCTTTAGGAAGTCAAACTCCGCTTCTTCTTCTCCACCTTGTAAGCCTGAAGCATATCGCCTTCTTCGACCTTGATGTTTCCTTCGTAACGAACTCCACATTCATGTCCTTCTGCAACTTCATTGGCTTTATCCTTCCCCTTCTGTAGGGAAGTAATCGTTCCTTCACCCACCAATTCATCTCCACGGAGCACTCGAAGCTTGGTCTTGTTCTCAAGTTTTCCAGAAGACACTTTACAACCAATAATCATTTCCTTCTTCTTCGTGAAGAACACCTGTAGCACTTGAGCTTCTCCGATTTCAACTTCGACAATTTCTGGATCCAACAGACCTTCCAAGATCTGACTCACATCATCAAGAAGCTTGTAAATAATCGAAATATCTCGGATTTCTGCACCAATATTGTCAGCTAAGCGCTGAATATCAGTTGGAGTATTCACGTGAAAAGCAAAGAGTACTGCCATACTTGAGGCTGCCATATTCACATCATTCATCGTCACATCACCAATTCCGCTATGGATAATAGAAACACCAACTTCTGGATGCTTAATCTTGGAGAGACTTCCTCGAATAGCTTCGAGAGAACCCTTTGTATCCGCTTTAATAATCAACTTCAACTGCTTGAGGCGTCCTTGTTGGATTCGAGACATCAATTCTGCAAGCGAACTCGTTCGCTCAGTAATCTTCAGCTTCACAGCAATCTTCTTAGCACGATCACGAGCAGTACTTTCATCTTTAACCGCAAAGACTAGATCTCCTGCAACAGGAACTTCAGAAAGACCAGCTAATTGCACTGGACCAGAAGGTCCAACAGCTTTCAGGTTCTTTCCATGGTGATCCATCATTTTTTTGATCCGTCCATAACTCGCTCCCACCACCAAATTATCCATAATCTGAAGCGTTCCAGTATTGACCACCACAGTGGCGATCGGACCAAGGCTTTTATCCAAATGACTTTCAATAACCGTTCCAATCGCTTCACGATTTGGATTCGCCTTGTACTGTTCCATTTCTGCAATCAACAACACATGATCCAGAAGATCATTGATTCCTTCTCCCGTGAGACCAGAACAAGGAACAACTG
>CAYGRJ010000096.1:0-4919 GCA_964352285.1 uncultured Candidatus Peribacteria bacterium | reverse complement strand
ATCCAGACTAACTCCCTTCTTTTGATGCTCCAAACCAACCACCCTCTTTTGATGTTTCGACCGACTGAAGGGAGTGGAGAAATCTCTTGAAGGTTAGGGTGTTAGGTTCGTTTAGAAGGATAGTGGTGGGAAGAGATTTCTCCACTACCAGAAAATCATTCTTTCCTCATGTTTTCTGTCCGGTCGAAACATCAGAAAAAAAAGAGGGTCCATTCCTAAAAACCACAGCGCGAGCTCTGGTCTTTAGTTCCCCTTTGTCATAAGCCGGATTCTGTCATCAAATCGGAAGCAAGGCATCTGATTCGATGTGAAGACATTTATCTGGGCCCACCATTGCTGATGAGCTCAAGCGTCGGGCACAGTTGGGGTTCTTGGTAACCGATTCCAACCATCCCATCCCGACTTGCTCCACCCAGAATTTAACCACAACACCTCAATCACTCGAGGGTTGCCCCGCTAAGCAGGGCTTTTCACCTTTCTCCCGCGGCGCAAAGCGAGCGCGGGATAGTATAGTCTCTGTGGCAATGGTCCTATATGCAGCTTTCACAGCATACGGTCGCCGTTAGCGACTGGGATTCCCAAGAAGAGTCCGGACTTTCCTCCCACAAGCCGAAGCTCGAGAGCATCTTCTCAAAAGGGCATAAAAAAATACCAGATATCTCTCAAGAAATCAACGGGGGGGCAGCTTTTAACGGCCATATAGGGAATCATTTTTATGTACAAGAAAGGGATGAGGGTGAAGTTAAAAAGCAGTAATAAAACACTAAACACTTGTGCTTTGAAGCCATCGAGCTTAATCGTTTTTCCTGTAAAGAGTGGAAGAGAAATAGTTTTGGTCCGAAGAATATGAATCCCTCTAGAGAGCAAGGCAATGAATAAAAAAGGAAAGATGAAAATAAAGGAAAAAATCATCAATATCGACGAATACTCTTTGCAATTCACAAAGCTCTCGATTTGAGGGAAAATCAGGATTAAAACAAGGGGAAGAAGAACCGACATTACAGAGAGAAAAACCTTCAACGAATCAGGGAGAGGGTGATGGGACATACAAAGACGACAATGAAGTGCTAAAATAAACCGTGCAGAATCTATACTAACGCAACTCCATTTATAATTCACCAATGCCCAACAGCAAAAGCACTATCGAAGTTTTAGAGAAGCTCTCTATCCCCTACCAGCTCTTCAAGCATCCACCAGTATTCACCTGTGAAGAGTCTCAGCTTCTTCCAGACATGCCAGGAAAAAAGAACAAGAACCTCTTCTTGCGCGATAGAAAAGGAAAGCAGTATTTCTTAATCAGTATGACTCAAGACAAGCAGCTGGCTATTCAAGACCTCGCCAAAAAAATAGGAGAAAAAAACCTGAGCTTTGCTTCACCACAGAGGCTAGAATCAGTTCTTGCTGTACAGCCAGGTTCAGTAGGTCTCTTAGCCCTCATTAGTGATCAAGAAGTGCAAACAAAAGTTTTTGTAGATCAAGACCTGCTTGATGAAGAACAGATTCAATCACACCCCGGAGTTAATGACGCAACCGTTTCCTTTCCCGTGACTCATCTCCAGCAGTTTTTAGATCACACTGGGCACCAGCTCAATGCTATCGAGCTCCGCTAAAATAAAAAACCCCGGCATGCACCGAGGTTTTATATATTCGATCAAGTCATCCTTCTCTATCGGAGCTGGGCATAACCAAAAAGTTCAGTGAACTCTTCACACCAGATCAAGACCATATTAAATTTCTTAAGGTCAGTGTTTAAAGGAATAGTGTATTCCTGGTCTCCAGAAAAACTCTCCAGTTCTCCAAGGTTCACATATCCATTTGCTGCTAAGTCAGAAGCTAGGAAAACCTTGAGGTCTGGACCAGAGTCGGTCTTAAAGTTTTCAAGCTTTAGTGATGTACCATTGATAAGAACATCTCCACGAACATCATAGTTTGCACTCACAAATTGAGCACGCTTACTGACTTCCTCAATTTCATAGTTATCATTATCTGTAGTGTTATCACCTCCTGCAGGCACCTCTATTTCAGCACCGAGTGAGAGGTAGCTATGTGACCCCAGGTTGGTCACTCCTGCTCGAACTCGGTAAATCATGCTGGCAAGGTACCCACGAGTGATCACAGAACTGTAGGTTTCGATATCAGTTGGTATGGCATTGAGTTTGGCAAGCGCTTCTATATGGGGCCGGTACCAAACCTTTTCGTCTTCCTTTATTTCTAAACCGAAGGCAAGAGCAATGATTTTTGAAGCTTCAACCAGAGATATCGAGCTCCCAGGACTAAAAGTCCCATCTGGGTAGCCTCCAACAATACCTTTCATATGAGCAAGACAGATATAAGGAGCGTACCACTCAGTCGGTTCGATATCTGAGAAAGGCTTCGCTTTTCTGTCGCAGTTGTTGATTTCGAGCTCACTAAACTGTGAAGCAATAACAAACTTAGTGAATTCAGCTCTATTAACGTTGAACTGCGGACCAAAATTCCCATCTGGATATCCTCTTACAATTCCTTGATTGAAGACATAATCGATAGCCAGGCGATGTGGGTGGTCAGAAGGCACATCAGGAAAAGCGGCAAGAGCTGTAGGTATGCTAAAGAACAGCAAGGCAATAGCGATACCTCGTCCATAAGGAAGTTTCATAGATGTGGAAGTGAGTGATTATAACTCACATTCTACACTGTCGTTCACCAGCTCCAAAGTATTCAAGCTCCTAACGGATGGCCACACCTCGGATAACCGCACTCATAACCTTTACGGGCTGTTCGTAAGCTTCAGCAGCAATGTTGATAAAACCACCAGGTTGCTGCAGCAATGACACCCCTATCAAAAGAAGAGCCATCAAGCTAAACCCGAGAGACAACAAACGTCGTTCGCGAGAGAACTGGTGATCAAATTCTTGAGGGATTTTATACATGTTGAGAAGAGTTATTGTTCACCCTTTACTACGAACTCTTGGGGACTTCGTTACAGAAAAGGTTAAAAAAATGGTATAATGGATTCATAAGATCAGAAAAAAATGTTCAAAAAAATCAGTACCAGCACGACGACCACCACAACTCCTCTCACCCGAGAGGTCGTCTGATGTTACACCTATAAAGAATTCATCAAGCGACCTCGCGCGAGGTCGTTTTTTCGTTTAAGCTGTTCCGTGAATGAGTATTACGAGTTCAGCCAACAACCAGTAACCTGTAACTAACCAACCAGATCATGAAACCCGAAAAAGGATCCCATCTCTACAACATCCGCCATTCTCTAGCCCATATGCTGGCAGAAGCAGTGCTCGATATGTTTCCAGAAGCAAAGCTCGGGACGGGGCCAGTAACCGACAACGGATTCTACTACGATTTCGAACTTCCGAGGACCTTGATCCCAGAAGACCTTCCCCTTCTCCAAAAGAAGATGAAGAAGTACGTCCAGCAAGGGCAAAACTTCGTCCGACGAGATGAACCGATCGATAAATCTCTCGAGTTCTTAGAAACCATCAAACAGCCCTTCAAAATCGAGCTCGTCAATAAGTTTGTAGAGCAGCAAGGCATCGAACAGGTCAGCTTCTACGAAAACTTCATCCCGACCAAAGAAGAACCCGTCTTTGTAGACCTCTGTGAAGGTGGGCATGTAGAAAACACCAAAGAAATTGACCCCAAATCCTTCAAGCTCAGCCATATCTCATCTGCCTACTGGCAAGCAGACAGCGAAAACGCATCTATGCAGCGGATTTATGGAGTTTCCTTCGAAACCGCAGAAGAACTGCAAGAATACGAAAAGATGATGATCGAAGCTAAAAAACGTGATCACCGTAAGCTCGGACAAGAACTGGACCTCTTCACCTTCGATGAGCGTGTAGGTGCTGGTCTCCCTCTTTGGATGCCTAATGGATCAATTCTAGTGGAAGAGATCGAAAAACTCGCTAAGGAACAAGAAGAGAAGGGAGGATATGGACGGGTCAAAACCCCTCACATCGCCAAAGAGCAGCTCTATTTGACTTCCGGTCATCTTCCCTACTACGCAGAGTCTATGTATCCACCAATGGAGCTGGATAACGAAAAATACTACCTCAAAGCGATGAACTGCCCTCACCATCACTTGATATTCGGAGCGCGAAAACGATCTTACAAAGAGCTCCCAGTTCGCTTAGCTGAGTACGGAAATTGTTACCGCTTCGAAGACAGTGGAGCCCTTTTTGGCCTCATGCGAGTACGGTCCATGAACATGAATGATGCGCATATCTACTGTACTCCAGAGCAATTTAAGGAAGAGTTCCTGGCTGTTATCGACATGTACAAGTACTACTTCGAAGTTTTTGGGATCGAAAAATACCAAATGCGCCTCAGTAAACACGCTGTATCTGGACTCGGGAAGAAGTACGTGAACGAGCCAGAACTCTGGATTCAAACGGAAGCTCAGGTTCGAGAATGTATGGAAGAGTCAGGGGTTCCCTTCGTAGAAGTCGAAGATGAAGCAGCCTTTTACGGGCCAAAGATCGATGTGCAGATCTGGTCAGTTATCGGCCGTGAATTCACCCTTGCGACCAATCAGCTCGACTTCTCAGTTCCTAAGAAGTTCGACCTCAGCTATGTAGATAGCGATGGGGAAGAAAAAACACCCCTCTGTATCCACAGAGCCCCCCTTTCGACTCACGAACGCCTCATTGGCTTCCTTATAGAACACTACGCAGGAGCATTCCCAACCTGGCTGGCACCTATTCAAGTACAAGTTATCCCGATTGCAGAAGCTCATCACGACTACGCTTACGAAGTCTTTAATATGCTCAAGGAAAAGGGAGTACGGGTTGAGATGGCCGAAGCAGACGATAGCCTTGGGAAACGCATCAGAAACGCCGAAAAGCGCAAGATTCCGCACATGCTGGTCATGGGAGACGCAGAAGTAACAGCTCGTGAGGTCTCGGCGAGAAACTACAAAACGA
>CAYGRJ010000095.1:0-4924 GCA_964352285.1 uncultured Candidatus Peribacteria bacterium | reverse complement strand
AATATCTCAGAGATAATTGCGACCTTCATGGCCGCTACAATGTACTCATCCGATATCGACTTTATCGATATCCTGACCGGCTCTTGGCCTCTCGAAAAAGGTACTCAGCAAATCTTAGGCCGACGAAATAACCAGCTCATCAGGGTGATCTACGAGGTCACCTACAAAGACGGAAAAGACTACATGATCGACCGCTTTACCTTCTACCACCCAGAAGACAAACCCCTGCCAACTCCAGAAGAGCACTTCTTTATCTCTGATCGCTTAGACGATTACCTCATACTCGCCAGCAATGATGAAGACATCTTCCTCCACCTGGAAAAATTTAAATCCACACCCACCATCGAGTCAGAAAGAGATATCAGTTTTGGCTGGGGAATCAGTGCTCAAATGACAAACACCATTCAGCACGAAATTATGGTTCCACTCGAAGACTACGGATTCGACCGCGATGGGAACCTCAGACTTCTCAGAAAAACTGAAGAGGCGTCCCTCAATTCCATCAGCACTGCTCTCGAAAACATGGCCTCAAAAGACAAAGTCGGAAACGCCCACCTCCAATCAATCCTTCAAAATCTAGCTCATATTTTGATCATTGCCGTCGGTGAAACAGAACTGCTCAGCACTCCAATCGACCCCATTAGCAAAACCATCACCATCAACTAAAACCCTTTACCACCTCCCATGAAATCACTCATCAAAGCTCTTCAGATCAGCCTCCTCCTGATCCTCATACCAGCCGCACAAGCGCTCCCTCTCAATGAGGTTGATCTCATCACCCTACCCGCATCAGGAGACCTGGTAGACGGGATTACGAAAAGCATCGAACTACACCCCTTTGGGAAAGACCTCGATGAAAAAGTCGGCATTCGATTTGAAATCAGCAAGATGACCCTTCCAGAAGACAAGGTCTTCGAAAACCATCTAGGGGTTTTCTTCTACGACCCCACTGAACCAGAAAAAGGTGAGCAGTTTATGGGCGGAGAAAAAGTCGGAGATTACCTCGAAATCGATGCTTTTCGCACCGGAATCTACTTCGCTTCGGTCATCACCACCAAAAACAGCCTTGAAATCATTGAGCCCAATCCAACTCCGGTAGAAGGCAAAGCCTTCACCCTCAGCACAGAGCCCATCAAAACCAATGCGGGTGGCCCACTTTGGGATAAGCATCCCTTCTGGGTTGAGGCTCGCGGAGCTGAAATCTTAAACGCAAAGAAACTCGAGAACGGCATGTTCGAAGTCTTCAGCCAAGAAGATATCCTCAGCTTCGATGTTCAAGCCAACAGCCCAGGGTACGCAAAAATCTTTGTCTACACTCCCTTCAAGGGAGATGGTGATGAAGACAGCATCCTAATCGACGTCGAAGACGATGGAGCTCCACTCGACCCTCCTACTCAACTCCAAGTCAGTGGAAACACCCTCACCTGGACCAAACCCACTACCAACTTCATGGCCTACCTGCTCTACTATCGAGAACAAGGGGAAAGCGAATGGAATGGAAGAGATTTTTCGACACCAGCATCTCCTATATCCGTCAGCGGCTCACCATACACCCTCAGCTTCGAAAACCCAGTAGCGATCACCTATGAACTCAGCATGACCAGCTTTGATGCTGCTGGAAACGAAAGCCCCAAATCAGCAATCGTAACCTATACCGCTCCTCAAGATGACTACGACTACGAAGGAAGAGCCAAAGAACTCAGTGCCGAATACGAAGCCCTCTACAATAACAGTCCAGAACCAGAAACCAGCATACCAGTAACCAGCAACCAGAGTTTCTCTGACATTCGCTCGCCACTCCTAGCTGAAGCAGTAGAATTTCTGGTCGAAAAAGGCATCATTAGTGGATACCCCGACGGAAGCTTCCAACCAGACCGAGTGATCAACCGGGCTGAAACCCTCAAGATCCTGCTGGAAGCTAAACAAATTGCTGTCGATCAAGACAGCAGCAGTAAAGCCTTCCCAGATGTCGACCCCAAGCTCTGGTTCGCCAAGTACGTCAACACGGCCAAAAAGCTTGGCCTCATCAAGGGATACCCAGATGGAACCTACCAACCAACTCAAGAAGTAAACCGAGCAGAGTTCATCAAGATCGCCATGACTCTTCAAGAAGACTACCAGCCCAATAGTGACTATGCTGGACTAGAATCCCAGTATTCAGATCTCGATAATCAGCAATGGTACATGCCCTTCTTGAACTTCGCCTACAACCAAGGATTCCTCGAAAGATCAGATCGATTTAAACCGACCAATGGAATGACTCGTGGTGACGCAGCGATGATTATTTACCGAGTACTGGCTTCCTAATTTGAGCATCTTCTAATCGAGCATCAGCCAAAGACTTTCCAATATCTGTTCGAAAACCAGAAAAGAGACTGTGCTCATCAACATAGACTCCAGAAACCACATTCGAATAACGCTGCATAGCCTTCACCGCTAAATCAAGGGCAAAAGGACTATCTACCGCTCCTCCAAAGAAACGGACAGGAGTATCTAAATCGGCTTTCACCCTTCCGATATCTGAGTGCTTCACATGATTACTCTCGTCATCAAGAACATCTTGAATATCTTTACGAACTTCTTCCTGAAGATCAGCTGGAGCAAGTGCTAATCCCATATCAAAAATATCTTCAGAATCTAAAGGACACCAAGTAACCACATGATTAACACCCTCAAAAACTCGAGAAACGTTCTTCTGAAAACGCTTAACAAGATCACCAAATGGACTCATCCAGAGCAATTGTTGGAGCTCAAACTGATCTCGAAGATCAGATGTATTCAAAACCTCAAGACTATCAAGGTCTGCATGGGAAACCATCACTCGACGACCATGACCCCGAACTTCCTCAACTAACTTTTCAAGCTCTCCTAAAAATTCAATATCTACAGATCCTTGAGGATTCATAATAAGACCCTTAAGTGATGCCTTATCGAAAAAAGCAGGCAGGTATTCACCCATATCTACCCCCTTACCTCTCCACATATTCCAAGCAAGGGGTCGATGACAAGCCACAAGCTTTCCATGATGCCGGGCAATATCAAGCTCTACCAAGGTCTCAACATTTCCGTATTCTTCCTGAAGGATTCGAGCATTTTGATCTGATTCAATTAACCTCTCCAAAGTGTTCACCCGATGTAGCGCAATGCTTGCTGAGTTCTCCATAATCATAAAGGCTTATATTGGAGCGCATAATACAACAAATAACACAAAAAAGCAAAGCCAGAAAAATCTTATACGAATGCTCATCACTTCATCGCAACTGCCCCATTCTGAAACAGCACGACCTCTTTCATAACCTCACCATCAGCATGCGTACGAAACTCATAAATCACCACTCGAGTATCCGGGTCAACACCAAGCATATCTTCCTCTCCAGCAGTACTTTCCCTTTCAATCACAAAGCGAAGCTCTGAAACATCAACTCCAGGTATCATTCCTTGCAGAGCTTCTGGGTTGATTCGAAATTGGCTCCTATCAAGGGTTCCCGAAACAATCATCTTCACACTCTGCCTGAAGACATCAGGAATCTGGACCTCCTTAAAAAACCCAGAATCTTCTGAAACAATTATTTCTGTATGATCCTGTGAAGCACGAGTCCCAGATCGAACAGAAGATGCAGTCATCGATTCCACATCGGCAACTGACGACCTTTGAATAGCAAGATCCTTACCACTACTCATCAAGTAGAGTATTCCCATCATCCCAGCACTCGGAATCACTAAACACATCAAGCAACAACCACTTACAGCTACCTTTATCTTGGAAAGCCGACGAGTTACTCCAGGAGTCTTCGGAGTTTCATTCAGATGAACATGTTCAGATTCATCATTATTCACATCCTTCCGAGAAAGACGGGGCAATATACCAGCCATATGAAGGAAATAACGAGATGAATACCTTCATTCAACGCCTGTCTGAAGCAAAGGTCAAAGAATGCCTGTTGCTCGTCTGGAACAACAAACCTGGCTATGCAGCTAAAAGTCTATAAATATCACTCCTTTCTAAAATCAGGAAATCTAAAAACAACCGTATTTGCTCACGATCAAAATTGGTAATTTCATTTCGAAATCTTGGAATTATTGAAGTGCTCAATCGTTTTGTTAGCTGAGAAATGAAATCATTCACTTTTCCTCCACTTCCGTCATTATCATCACCAGCAATCTTAAAAGCTTTATAGGCATGATTAAAACAAGCATTCGCTTCACTGAACCCACCATGACCGATTAATGTTCCCATAAAGCTGCATACGATCGCTCTCCAAACCTCGAATTCAAGACCTTCTAAATGCATATCATATTCAAGAGATCGAAGAAGTCGAATTCCATTAACATATCCAAGACCACAGAAATCAGTTGTTAGATAATTCTTAAGAATATCGACTAATCGATGACCCGCTATAGCAACCGAAGAGTTACGATCAAGAAAAGATAGTATCACTTCATCAGCAACGACAGTCATTTCCAATAATGAATCTGCGGAAGTCTCTCGTAAACCTGATCTTTCTACCGTACGGAGGTAATTCTGCCAATCAACCCAACCAGGATCCTGATCTGATTCTCGAATATCCAGATCCTCTAAACCCAGCAACAAACGTGACGAAGAGTGTCCTACTTGTGCCAAAGCGTTTACATGCCTTTGTGCTAATTGACCATTTCTCAGCAATTCCATGAAAATTTTTGCTTCTTCAAAAGGAGAACTATTCGTGCTCATTCCTCTTTGTAATTTTCGAAAACGACTATCTGACATAAAGATAAAAGTATTATGGGAAACAAAATAGCATCAAAGCAGTATTTGTCAACAACTGAACAGATTTAATTAAAACCGGCTCTTCTTGAGCTGTTCAACTATAGGCTTATTCGCTGGCAAAAAATCCTTAGGATCTAAATCCTGCTGATCAATCCAGAGCACTTCTTGTCCCTCCAT
>CAYGRJ010000094.1:0-4924 GCA_964352285.1 uncultured Candidatus Peribacteria bacterium | reverse complement strand
GCTTAAAACGAACGAAACTTTGACAGAGGGAGACTACAATCTGACAATGACAGTTAAGGACGCACCTGGGCTCTATAGAAAAACAAGAGCATTCAAACAGGAAATGAAGCTCACTATAAGAGAAGAAACAGACTTAAAGCCAACAGATGTACAGCTTGAGGATCCGAAAAATAACAAAGTAACACTAGGGCCCATAAACAGTTCAAAAGCGAACGGTCAACTGGTAGCAAAAATCCAACCAGCTCGGGCCGGTATAGTAAAACGAGTTATGAAAACAAAAGGTCTCGAACTGAAACCAGATGGAAGAGTACTAGTAGTGAACGGAAAAATACTCAATTGGAAACAAGGAGATACAAAAACGATTGAAATAGAAGTAACGAATGAAGCAAACAAAAAAGAAACTCACTCTGTGACAGTAGAAGTATCAGATGTAGTAGCTCCATTGCCTGAGGATATTCCAGACATTGAAGATCAGGTATATATGAGGGGTGACCTGACAAGAAGCACACACATCAAAGCAATAAACATAGGAGAGCCAAGATATGGAGTGACGAGAACAGCAGAAGTAACACAAATAGGAAACTCGAGTGCTGACAAAAACTCATTCAATGTAGAGTACAAGAATGGGAAAATTGTTTGGAAAGGAAATAACACACTCCATGCTAATCAAGAGGCAACGGTAACCGTAACCGACACAGTTGGAACTCAAAAAGCACAGAAAACATTTAAGATCATTGCAAAACCTGAGTATAAACCAACAGATGAAGACGTCCAGTTCAGCGAAGGAAATATCATTGGAAAAGACAAGGATACCGTTCTCATAAGTAGAGGAACAATTGGAGGACCAGGAATGTCAGATACACCAATAGTGAGAATGCCTGTGCGTATAAACAACAAAAGAAAAATACTACGATCGCAAAGACGAAACAGAGTGATAATAAAAAGGGCAAATGGGACTTCCGAGGTTGCAATTAAAAACAAAGACTATAGTTATGACGGAGATGTGTTTGTATGGAAAGGAGGGGGGAAAGAAATAAATCCACAAGACAAGCTAGAAATTCACCTAAACTATAAATCAAGAAAGATAGGCTCAAAAAAGCAAAAGGAAAAACTCACTATTGAATTTGGAGAAGTAGGCGAAACAGAAGTGACCCGTAACAAAGTAGTAGAAACAAAAACAAGCGATAGCATACTAAAGAGCAAAGAGAGTGTAACGAAAGCACTTGGCATACCTTCAAACAGTATAACTATTGCCCCTGCAGAAAACGGAAGTTATCTGGTTGCAAATGACAACAGAACGACAAAGATAGTGAAATCAGGAGCTAAGCTTAAAATAACAGTTGGTGGAGATTCAATAGAGCTGGATGATGCTCCAAGAAACGAGCAACATATGATCCAAACAGCCGTTCTAATCAACAAGGCATTATCAACATGGAGAAAAGCAACATTTGAAGATGCTGTACTCAATTCGACAAAGGACCCAAAACCCTACACAGTAATTGATGGTGATGAGCTCGATATACAAACTAATAATACCTTCATCACAGATCCAACACTAATAACGACAGCGAAATTAGCAGAAGGGTACCCTGGAGGAAAAAGTACCTACATGCAAGATATCTCAAAACTTCTTAACAATGCCTTTAAAGCAGAAATAAACAACTCTGCTCAATATATCCAGTCACGTCTCAATGCTTACACAAGTATTGCAGCAGGAGAAAAAAACACGATAAAACTTTCTGGGAACAAAGTATCAAGTGAAAAATACTCATACGATGGTGGGAAGATTTGGTACTCTGTACCACGAGCTTCATCTGAAATTACTATCCCTGCATCTCAATTAAACAAGAAAGCAGGAGAGAAGATAAAAATACTCCTTTCTTCTGAACCACTATCAGGCAATCAACAGGCAAGCGTAGTGGAGATAAAATTCAAGGTTTCTGAACCTTACTCAACACTGGTAAGCCAAAAGACAATTCTTCAACAACATGTGAATGACATGAGCAAGGGAAGCAGGTACGAACTGAGTGTCGATAAAGGGACACAAAACCCTTACAACTTTCAGCAAATGCCTGATGGAACCATAAAGATATGGAATGGTGTGGCATTAAAAGGGAAGCACATTGGAAATCTAAAAGTAGATAAGAAATCAGCTGATATATCCTCAAGTGGTTACACAAAAGTTGATGACAGATATAGCATCGAAATTGACAACAAGAACAATCCGAGAAAGATCACCGTCAAATATAAACCCTAACCAGCTGCACCAGGACAACTGACCTGTGATTGCTCTACACCCTCTTCAAACAAGGAGGGTTTTGTAATCAAGGCCATGCTGAACTCTCCTTGCTGTTGATATTCAGCACAGTAATCAAGGAACATCTTCATGTATGACCACAGCTCAGGCACAGGGGCAGCATTATTGGAAGTCAGAGTCCAATCCAAAAACGATATCTGATACCCAGAATTCGTATTCTCAGTCGTCATACGCTGCATCTCTGTAGGGAGGCTCTTCAAGACGTACTCATCGAAGAGCAGGTATGCACGGATATCTGTACCCGTGTACACAGAAGACGACATGTAATGTGGCCAATGGTTTAAGAAGGCCAAGGCAGGCATCACTAGTACTAAAAGAGCAACAGCTGCCGTTATCAAAGACTTTCTGATACTGAGCAAATTCTTAAAGCTTCCCAATCGATCTGGATAAAACAACACGAAAACTAAGAGAATCTGTAAGAAATCCCAAAACCACACGGTAGAATTCCATCCCAGCCCAAAAGGACCAATCAAGAAAAGAATGAAAATATGAAACAAGGCAGCGGCCCAGACCGCGAAGGGGCGGAGCTTCTTCGACAGTAATGCAAGTCCCAAGAGAATCTCAAAGAAAGGAGCAGCCATACTTATGAGCGTAATCCCCTCTTCCCAATCAGGAAGCAAGTTTACCAAAGGACTCATAATCCAAGGGAGCGTACCCGTGAAAAAGTGGGCATTGATTTTATAAATCCCAGCCCAGATATACAATCCTGCGATAACCAATTGGCTAGCCAGTAACCACTGATCACGATCGAAAGACTTCAGCTTCAATCGGTACAGTCCCAGTAGTCCTATAAGCAAAGAGAGCTCATACAGATAGGGCTGAATTCTGAGAGCATCTGTAAGTCCTAGGCAAATCATCAAAACAACAGACAGCAGCAAAGTCCAGGCCTTCTTCGAGAAGAAACCCCAAATCAAACTCAGAAGAAGAGAAGCAGACAGCACTTGATGAATAATCAAGGGAACATCGAAAATCTCGAAATAAGCCACCATAGGATAACTACGCTCTATGCCCCACAACTTAAAAGTCAGGGCCATAAAAACCAAAAAACTAAACAGCAGAAGTCCATTGTAAATCATCATGAAGTCTTCGTGTTCATCCAAAAAGAGCTGATTCCAGAATTTTCGATAAGATGACATAGGCAAAGCTTAAGGAGAAAATCAGAACCACTATATCAAATCATCACAGCTACGTCATGATTCGAGATGGATATCAAAAGAGCCTCCAAAGAGGCTCTTTAAATAAGTTATGATTCGTGAACTAAACGAGCTCCGTACCGTCTACAGGAAACTGACGGCAAAGTTCGGTGACTTCAGCAGCAATCTTCTTCAATTCTTCCTTGTTGTTCACATCTGAAAGAACTCGATGCATCCAGTCAGCAACCTTAAGCATTTCTTCTTCTTTGAACCCACGAGTGGTAACCGCAGGAGTCCCTAAACGGATACCTGATGGATCCATAGGTGAACGCTTTTCGTAAGGGACGGTATTCTTATTGAGCGTGATGTAAGCTTCGTCCAAAGCTTCTTGAGCTTCGTGACCTGTAATCCCCTTGTTGGTAAGGTCGATCAAGATCAGGTGATTATCGGTACCACCAGAAACCAAGTCATACCCATGTTCCAAAAGTCTTTTAGCGAGCACCTTCGCATTATCCAACACTTGTTGAGAGTACTGCTTGAATTCAGGTTTAAGAGCTTCACCGAAGCAGATCGCTTTACCAGCAGTCGTGTGATCGTGTGGACCACCTTGGAATCCAGGGAATACCGCACGTGCGATAGCCTTGGCATGCTTTTGCTTACTCATAATGATTGCAGAGCGTGGACCTCTTAGTGACTTATGAGTGGTAGTCATCACAACATCGAAATATGGGACAGGGCTTTCTATGACACCAGCAGCAACCAATCCTCCTACATGAGACATATCTGCAAAGCTAATTGCTCCAACCTTCTCACAAATCTCAGCAAAACGTTTCCAGTCCATATTCCGAGGATAAGCACTGAACCCTGCAACAATCATCTTTGGTCGTTCTTTCATCGCGATTTCCTCAACCTTATCCATATCGATAAATCCATCAGGTTCAACCAGGTAAGGAATCCAATCATAAGCTTTACCAGAGAATGAGATCGGCAAACCATGAGTGATATGTCCACCATGATCCAGCTGAAGACCCATGACCTTGTCACCAAAGTTTAAAAGAGCAAAGTAAATAGCTGCATTTGCAGGAGATCCAGAATAAGGCTGTACGTTCACGTACTCACAACCAAAAAGCTCTTTAGCTCGCTCTATGGCAAGCTCCTCTATATCATCGATATTTTCCTGACCACCATAATATCGTTTTCTTGGGTATCCTTCTGAGTACTTGTTGGTCAAGATTGATCCACTGGCCTCAAGTATTGGCCAAGAAACATAATTCTCGGAGGGAATCAGCTCGATACCATCACGCTGACGCGCACACTCGGCGACAATGGCATTGTAAATAGCAGGATCCTGTTCTTTTATATGACTAAACATCTGTTGTGACATAGGAATTGGTTAAGAAGCAAATCTACTCTGAAGCAAAGCGAGACAAAAATCCAGAAGAGATGCCCAACAAATTGGTGGATAAGAGGAAAT
>CAYGRJ010000093.1:4370-4931 GCA_964352285.1 uncultured Candidatus Peribacteria bacterium | reverse complement strand
CTCATGTCGATGCGGACCATGGCGTGTTCGTCATTGAAGAGAATTTCTGCCAGTGATTCGGCAAGTTCGGTTTTTCCAACTCCCGTTGGACCCATAAAAATGAATGATCCTACAGGGCGATTTTCTGATTGGATTCCTGCACGACTTCTGCGGATGGCATTCGCCACAGCAGACACTGCTTCGTCTTGCCCGATGACTCGCTCGTGAAGCTGGTCTTCGAGCTTGAGAAGCTTTTGTTGTTCGCTCTGTAGCATCTTGGTTACTGGCACACCTGTCCATTTGGAGACGACAGCTGCAATATCTTCTTCAGTCACTTCTTCTTGAAGTATGGATCCCTTTTCTTGGAGAGCCTGAAGCTTCTTGGTTTCTTTCTCCATGAGCTTCTCCTTCTCTGGAATCAGGCTGTAATTAATCTCTGCTACTCGATGAAGGTTGCAATCTCGTTCGCATTTTTCAGCTTCAATTCTAAGGCCTTCAATTTCTGAATTGAGTTTTCGAATCTGAATAATAATATCTTTTTCTCCTTTCCACTTCAGTTCGAGTTCTGTCTTTTGCTCATTG
>CAYGRJ010000093.1:0-4360 GCA_964352285.1 uncultured Candidatus Peribacteria bacterium | reverse complement strand
TTTTGGAACTGGCATCCTTCTCATTCTTCAGGGCTTCGCGTTCGATTTCTAAATGGATGAGTTTTCGTTGCAGGCGATCAATCTCTACCGGCTGACTGTCGATCTGAATACGAATAGCGGAGGTCGCTTCATCGATCAAGTCCACGGCTTTGTCGGGAAGGAAACGATCGGTAATATAGCGATCGCTGAGTTGTGCGGCAGCAATGATAGCACTGTCTTTAATACGCACTCCGTGATGCACTTCGTACTTATCTTTAATTCCCCTAAGAATCGAAATGGTTTCGTCGACACTAGGTTCAGCGACGTAGACCGGTTGAAAGCGTCTCTCCAAAGCAGCATCTTTTTCCACATACTTTTGATACTCCTTGAGGGTCGTCGCTCCGATCATGTGCAGCTTTCCTCTAGCAAGCTCTGGTTTGATCATGTTGGAAGCGTCCATCTGACCTTCGGCTCCGCCGGCTCCAACGAGCAGATGCATTTCGTCGACGAAAACAATGAGTCGACCTTCAGCATCCACAATTTCTTTGACCACGGCCTTCAGTCGCTTTTCAAAATCACCTCGGTAAGATGTTCCGGCCACCAATGATCCGAGATCAAGTGCGAGCACTTCTTTTCCTTTCAAATTTTCTGGGACGTCTTCATCTATAATTCTCTTGGCGAGTCCTTCGACGATGGTGGTCTTCCCGGTTCCGGGTTCACCAATCAGCACCGGATTGTTCTTGGTTCTTCGTGAGAGGATTTGCATGATTCTGCGAATCTCTTCATCACGACCGATCACGGGATCGATCTTTCCTTGGCGCGCAAGGTCTGTAAGATTAATGGAATATTTCTTGAGGGCCTCGTACTGAGCCTCTGGATCCTTGTCGGTGACTCGAGAGTTTCCACGCACTTCTTTCAGGATTTTATTCACCTTTTTCTTATCGACCTTTTGAGCTGATAGGTATTTCTTGACCGCCTGATCAACTTCCAAAAAGCTCAGCAAAAAATGTTCGGTAGATATGTATTCGTCTTTGAGTTTTTCAGCTTCCACACTCGACTGATTCAGAACTTTTTTAAAATCTTGAGTAAAGTACTGCTCAACTGCCCCTTCAACTTTTGGAGCTTTTTCAATGTCGCTTTCGAGTTGTTCACGAAGGGTGTCGATGTCGACCTCGAGCTTCTGAAGGATACTCATTACGAGGCTGCCCTCCAGAGCCATAAGGCTGAGAAACATATGAGGCCCATCGACCGCCTGCTGCTTATTATCTTTGGTCAGCTTGATAGCGGACTGAAGTGCCTCTGCCGTTTTTTGAGTGAAATTATTTCCGATATTCATAGCTTCAATATTTATATCTGTTTCTATTTTAGCACTCTAAGGTCGAGAGTGCTAGTTTTTATTTCTTCTTCTTTGGCGTGATTTCTGCCTGAGCTGCCCCCATCATCAGTGGAGCTCTGACAGCTGAAACCCTTCCGTTTCCAAGCCTTCTCGCCAAGGCTTTAGACTGTGTTTCAAAGAGCTTGCGTTGGTAGTCTCCAAACATGGTCACGTCGTAGAGCGAGTCTTGTCGACTTTCGAAAATATCTGACCAGTCATTTTGAAACTCATGGATCATGTTCTTTACGCAATCGCTGTCGATTTTTTCTCCCATGAAGTCATCTCCACCATTGTTATCATTCATGTACCAACCCTTTCCAGACTCGAAATAAATCCCCTGTCGCTTCGCCTTGGCCTCGGTGAAGAATGCCTGAAGTGCCTTTCTATTGGGATATCCCATGTAGCCAAAGAACTTGGCGAGCTCATAGACAGCGTTCACTGACCTATCGAGAGAATCATGCTTAAGGTCTTCTTGTAATGATTTTGATGGATTCTTTTGGAACTGGTCAACAGCTGCAACTGCATTCTGAGAAAGCTCATTCATTTCTTTTTGTGATGGTTGCTTGTTGCCAAAGGTCCTCATCCTCCACTTCAACAATTCAATGTTGAGATTAATGTCTCTGACATGAATAAGGTATGAGCTCAGATTGAAAGCGAAAAGCTTGTGCTGTGCTGTCAAGCCCTCTGCTCCGTTTTGGCCAGCGGTCTCTGTCTGTGCCCAGAGGTCGATCAAGTAGGCGGCGGGGAATTGTTTGAAAGGTTGCTCAAGTTTGGGAGCAATCTTCTCGAGTTCAGCTGACACGAAAGCCTGGATGAAGATCACGAGATCGTCGAAGTTGGGTTTCTCGAATTTTTTATCGAGGATATCGACTCCATTCAAGACAAAGGTGTAGGAAGGATCTTTTTCTTTCATCTTCAATAGCAATGTGCGCATATTCATCATGTCGGCATATTGTTGAGAAGCATTAAGGTACCTGACTGCTGCGGCAAATGTCCGAGGTGCCGTGCTCAAACCGATGTGTTCTAAGAAAAGCACGCGGTGTGGATTTGGCTCGGCATCTGCTGCCTTTCCTTCTTGCTGATTAATAATAGCAATCACGATCTTTCGAGAGGTCGCGTCTTTTTCTTTGGCGAGGGTCTTGTTGTCTTGAACAACATCTCTGAATCGGTCTCCAGCATTATCGGTGGTCGAGCAAATCCACTCATGGATGAGATCTTCAAAATTTCCTTTTTCGTACCACTCCGTAATGGTTTCTGTCCTCTCATACATGGAGTCAAAAACATTTGCTCCCACTGCCGTCACCGGAATCAAGGGAAGAGCTACTGCTCCAAGGGTTCCTGAAACTCCTACCTCTGCACCGGTTATTGTGAGATAGAGAGCATAAGTCCCAGCTCCATCAGCAGCCATATTTAATCCCCACATTCCTGTGGAAGCTCCCGAAATTCCAAGTCGATCCCAGTCGCCATCATTGTAGGCTCGCTTCATACCGCTTCCTGTTCGGTATCCCCACTTTCCGACTTCGTAAGTGCTGTAGGCAAACCCTGCGACTGATGCAAAGGTTGCTAAACCCATTCCAGCCCAACGCATGCTGCGAAGTGCCCGTGCCATCTTCGGAGAGAACTTCACCTTCTCTGGTCCTACGGCGGTACGAATAGCTTGGATGACATCTTCTGGGTTTTCGACATTCTTGAGTGTTGAACTGAGTTCAGCGATCTTGGCTTGCTCCACTCCACGTGCCTTGAGAAACTTGGCAATCTCAGCTTCATCTTTCATACGAGAAAGCTTGAGAATGTGGTTGGTTCGAAACTTCAACCCCTTCCACTCTTTATACCCCTTATACCACTCTTTGGACTCGAGCCATTTTCGAGAGCCAGCAAGCAGTGATTTAGATGCATCTTCAGCTTTCTCTGCTTCTCGAAGTCCCTGACTAAGCTTTCCGACTCCTTCAGAACCCTCACCCATAAATCCTAATTTCTTCCCAGCATCAGCTGCTTCAGACATGAAGCTCTTATACTCGTCTGGAATTTCCTTGAGCCAAGCTGCTTTACCGGCTTCTGGATCGTTAAGCAGTGCACGTAATGAATCTCCCCCCATTTGTTCGAGAGCGTTGCTGCCGTTTTGAATGTTTTTGAGCGACGCTTCTTCAGCTTCAATCATGGCTCTGATTTTCTTAATAGAACCAGCTATGTCATCTTCACTAATGACATCATTCAGATGTCGAAGCTGGTTGTCTCCAAAAAATGTCCTGAGTTCTTTGAGTGCATCATCTGAACCTCCTAAGGTTAAAGAACCTTCCGCCTCTCTCAACCTCCGAAGACCATCCTTCATATTGCTCAGCTTTCTCAGCTCATCGAGTTGCACCTTCCAAAACCGTCGGTAGAGCTGATACTTGGCTTTAGTCGACATGCGTCCCAAGAATTCTTGTATTGTCTGTTTGTTAAAGGTGAGGACTTCATTGATTCCATTCATCAAAGACCCGTAATCTCCACCTGCCCGGACGCCCCTGTAAAATGGTCGGAGCACTTTATTGAATCCAACACTCAAAAGGTCAGTTCCTAAACTGATGGGATAGATGGTTGACTTAAAGATTACCTTTCCTCCCTCGTACAGGCTTCTATGAGCAGCAATTTTTGCCAAAGCAATAGGTGATGCGATGATCATCGCTGGCACGACTCCATCGGCCCAGGTGATCAAAAACTCCTGTGCAGAAAAGTTCCCCTTGAGTCCTTCCAGGAGTTCTAGAGGGACTTCGTAATATTTACTCTTTAGAGCGTCATAGACGTAGGCTTTCCCTTTGTTCAAAAAGAAATAATCTTCACTTCCGTTTTGCATTCGTTCAGTAATATCTGCGAGTTCTTTTCCAGCCCTTTCAGTAAGCACTCGCCCAATTTCTGGCACAACACTCGAGACCTGATTAGGATTCGTCACGTAAAAGTGAACCGCTTCTCGCTGCAATTCTTCTGACGCTTCGGGATTGATTCCCAAATAATAAATATCCTTTGGAT
>CAYGRJ010000092.1:0-4991 GCA_964352285.1 uncultured Candidatus Peribacteria bacterium | reverse complement strand
TCTCCACTTTGCTACGCTTCGGCCCGCCTGCCGGACGGTCAGGTCGAAACATCAGTGAGTGGTCATCGTGGAGAGAACTTGAAGAGAGTCCATTTTTGACGAATCTTTAATATCCGTTGGAAGATTCTTTCGTCTCCACTTCGTTTCGTTCCCTCCACGGTGGGCAGGCAGAATGATAGATAGCGGACTTCGGTCGAAATAAAAAGGGGTGATCATCACACTCCCCTCATGCAAGAGAGTGATTGTACCCTCTAAAGTCCATCAGGCAAGTTCTTTTCAAGCCTGAGCGACTTCAGAGCTGTTGGCGGGACAAAAGAGTCCGATTGCCATCTGTTCTGTCAGCTATTAGGCTGAAAGCCCTAGTGATTTTTGTGAAGAAGTTTTTGATGACATCAGCGATCCTTATCCCCTTTCTCGTGCTGAGCACTACCTGGTATCAGGTGAACTTCTTTGATGATACCTGGGAAGAAAAACCCGCTTCACAGTGCTTGATGATCATGGGGTCTAAGGTGCTCGCCAACAATGCCCCCGATTTAATGATGAGAGAGAGGACAAAAACAGCCCTTAAAGCCATCACCGACGACACCCAGACTATTATCGTCACCGGTGGATCATTAGACGATCGCATGACAGAATCAGAAGTCGCCAAAGGCATCTTGGTAGAAGGAGGCATTGATCCGGAACGCATTGAAACTGAACAACGCAGCACCAGTACTTACCAAAACCTGCTCTACAGTCAGCACATCGTAGAAGAAAATAACTGTGACCAGGTTGATTTCGTAAGCCATGGTTTTCACCTGGCTCGTATCCGATTTACCGCGAAGCGCTTAGGGTACCCCATTGGGAGGTTGATCGATGCGGAGCTCAATCGTGAGATCAGCCCTCAACTCCTTCAACGAGAGTACGCTGCTTATATCATCTATTGGTTGGGGTGGTCACTCCTGCAGGAGTAGATTAATGTATTATGGGTTTCTACGAGTCTTTCAAAAGAAAACAACCATTCCAAAAACACACTCCAAGGGATCCCTCCACTTCGGTCGGGATGACAAAGAAAGACCTCAATAATAAACAATAAACCACTCCTCATGCAAAACCTCAAAATCCTCTCTTGGAATGTTAACGGAATTCGTGCAGGTCAAAAGAAGGGTTTCTTAGAATGGCTACAGACCGAAAAACCAGACCTGCTCTTCGTGCAAGAAACCAAGGCCGAGAAAGAACAGCTCGACGAAGAATTGCTCATGCCCGAGGGCTACCTGACCTATTGGAATTCTTGTAAGAGAAAGAAAGGCTACAGCGGTACAGCTCTCTTCACCCGCTACAAGCCCGACAAGGTTCACTATGGCTTAGGAATTGAAGAGTTCGACACAGAAGGACGAACCATCGTCGCAGAATTTGGAGACCTCGTGATGATGGGTATTTACTTTCCCAATGGAAAAGCCAGTCGAGACCGACTGGACTTCAAGATGGCTTTTTACGAAGCCTTCCAAAAACGTGTTGAGGCTGAAGTAAAAAAAGGTAAGCAAGTCTTGGTCTGCGGAGACGTCAATACTGCTCACCATGCTATAGATCTTGCTCGACCGAAGGAAAATAAAATGATTTCTGGGTTCCTCGAAATCGAGAGGGATTGGATGGACCGCTTCGAAGCTGCTGGTTTCCACGACACCTTCCGGATGTTCCACCCAGACGAGCCTGACCACTACAGCTGGTGGAGTATGCGTGCTGGAGCACGACCAAGAAACGTCGGCTGGCGGATCGATTATTTCTACTGCTCAGATAATCTCAAAAAGAACATCAAGGATGGGTTTATCCTTCCAGATGTTCACGGCTCAGATCATTGCCCTGTAGGTGTTGAAGTAGAGCTTCCTAAATCCGTTCTGAAGAACTCAAACGTTATCGACGAGCACTTGCTTGCCGGAGATAGTCACCTTCAGCCAGTAATGCTTTAGCTCTCAATTACTCAGAATCTCTCAGCGCTTCTTCTCGTCTTCTTTGGACTATTTCACCTCTCAAGATAAGCAGAAGAATAGTTGGGATAACCAAAATGAGGTATCCTAAGCAAATCGTACTGAAACCTGCTTGGTTTTTTACGATTTCAACATGTTGTTCTTGATGAGTTTTCCGCAGGGTCTTTTTTGCTTTTGGGAGAACCTTGGGAGCCACTGTTTTCTGATTTTTCTGATCTTCGGGATCTTGAGTTTTTTCTGAAGGAGGAGCTACTTGGAAAGGATTTTCATGTGGTGCAGCTTGAGCTTGAATGAGAAAGGTTGGCATGAACTCTGAAAGCTCTATTCCACTCAGTCGTACAGCAGATGCATCAAGAGTAAGAGGTGCAGGTGTTGTTAGTTCAGAATCAAGAACGGGAGGTTTCCCTTCTGATTCCATCTGAGATGAAGAGTTGATATCAGCGATCACACGTTCTAGGGATTCCCCTATTTCACGATGAAGATCAGCTGTTTGAGTAACAGGCTGAAGAGTTGATCTTTCTTGTGGATCTCTAGCTGATTGACAGCCTGATAGAACACTCAGGAGAGTAAGTGAGATCAGTGGAGTGAGTTTACTCACCCTGTTTTGCTTTTCTGCAGAAGTTGGAAGGTTGATCACGTGGAGTGATTAAGGAGTTGAATTATACAATATAAATATAATAAGTCAACAAAAGTATGACTTTGTCAAGTATTACCAAAATACCCATTTATAAGAAAAATAATGAATGTGAGGGTGATATGCCTCGTTTCAAGCCTCTCTATATCCTCAGCAACAGCTTTGCGGTCTACTCTCATCCTCTTGTGCTTGGACTACAAGAGGTACTTCAGAGCTTGCGGATGGTCCTCGTATTTCGAACTTTTGAAAACCTTCAACAGTCCCTTTTTCTACTTCTACACGTAGTACATTCGCCGTTTGAGGACCTTTTTGGCACCATCGGTAGAGTTCATCGAGTTGATCCTGTTCACCTTCGGCATGCACAAAAACACTCCCATCTGGATCGTTCTTTACGTATCCACAGAGCTGCAGCTCTTGTGCCTTTTCACAACAACTAGCACGAAAGTAGACGCCTTGAACATTCCCAACGACTCGAATATCTACAGCACTCATATCGAAAGGATTGAAAAGGCATTAAGGCATCACTCGGAAAGATCTCACGACCTCTAGCAGACGGTCTTCAACCAGTGGGAATCCACCAGAGGTACTCCAGGCCACCACTTGGTAAAACCGCTCTGGAGTGTCCAAAAAGGTGAAGATATTCAGCGTCTCTTGTTTATCGATTACCGCATACACTTCAAATTGCATACCTTTGAGGCCATTGATCTCGATCGCCTCTCGTCGGTGAACCTTGGAATCATCGGCACTTTCTTGAACCCCTTCTATTACATATTCACCGTACTGTTCTGCGGTTACGTCTTTGAAGTTACCCTTTTCGATGCTCAAAACCATGAACAATTCCTCAGAATCGAGTGATCCAGCTTGGATAACCGCTTCTGGATGAAAATCAAATTCCTCACTCCAGGTGGTGGGTATTTCAACACTACATTTACAGTCATTATTAGCAATGGTCTTCGATTCATAGCTAGCGACAGGTGCTGTCGTTCCGCAAGCCGTGAGTCCAATACTAAGGGTCAAGATAAGGGCGAGTTTTTTGAAAGTCTTCATAATGTGAAATTAGATCCTCAAAAGTCTACCACATCTCCCGTTTTTCGCTATAATGGTGACGATTTTACGTATGACTATGACCCTTCTCCACAACCGTATCAACAAGGAAACCGCGATGAAGCTCATCGAGGCAGAAGACTTTTCTCGCCGGACAGCTTCCTTTTACCGTTACGTTCAGATCGCAGATCCACAAGCCATGCGCGATCAGCTCTACAAAGAATGGAGTGATTTAGGAGTTTACGGACGGATCTATATCGCCGCCGAAGGAATCAATGCGCAGCTCTGTGTACCAGAACCTCATTGGGAAGAATTCGTGCAAAAGCTCTATGCTCATTCTGAATTCAAGGACATGCCTTTCAAAATAGCTGTCGAAGAACCAGCTGAGTCCTTTTGGAAGCTCACCATTAAGGTGAAGCACCAGATTGTTGCCGATGGACTTAAACCAGAAGACTACGACGTAACCAATGTCGGGACTCATCTTCAGCCAGAACAGTTCAACAAAGCCCTCGAAGAAGGAGCCATCTGCGTGGACATGCGCAACCATTACGAAAGCCGAATCGGAAAATTCGAAGGCGCCATCACCCCCGATTGCGACACCTTCCGAGAAGAACTTCCCATGGTCAAAGAAATGCTCAAGGGAAAAGAAAACGAGAAGGTCCTCCTCTACTGCACCGGAGGAATCCGCTGTGAGAAGGCCTCTGCCTACCTGAAAGAGCAAGGATTCAAAGACGTCAATCAACTGCACGGTGGCATTATCAACTACGCTCACGAAATGGCCGAGAAGCAGCAACAGTCCAAATTCATCGGAAAAAACTTCGTCTTCGACGACCGCATTGCCGAGAAAATCACCGACGACGTCTTAGCAGAGTGTGATCAGTGTGGCAGCACAAGCGACGACTACACCAATTGCGCCAACAAGATGTGTAACCTGCTCTTCATCCAGTGTTCAGCTTGTTCAGAAAGAACCTTCAACACCTGTTCATCAGCCTGCGAGAAGATCGCACGCCTCCCCGATGACCAGCAGCGTCAAATCCGGAAAGGCGTGAAGCATAGCTTCCGACGGTTCAAGAAGCAGATGCGACCACAGATGCAAAAACCAAGCCTCTGGCAGCGCCTTAGCTCCTTGGTAAAGCGATAAAAACGCCTCTTCAAAGCTTGATTTCAGCTCCCAAACCAGTACAATCTTTCTGCTGTCAATTTTCAGCATCCCCAGTACGCCGCCTTAGCTCAGTTGGTACCTGCCTGCCGGCAGGCAGGGAGCGCACCCACCCAGGGTTTATCTGACAGCACATCTTGTATGCCGCCTTAGCTCAGTTGGTAGAGCGCACCCTTGGTAAGGAAGAGGT
>CAYGRJ010000091.1:2096-5009 GCA_964352285.1 uncultured Candidatus Peribacteria bacterium | reverse complement strand
CTTCATCAATGAGGATTTTCAAGACATGAACTGGTTGCTCAAAAACATCCAAGACGAGCTCCTTCAACAGCTCACACAGGTAGACATCTCCGAACAGAAAAAACAACTGTTGCTAGAGCGCCAACAAAGCAAAAAAAACTGGTGGGATCAGCTAGGAGTACAACTCGATAATCAAAACGACTTCGACCAGTTTTTCGACAACTTCAGTGGAGACATACAAGTTTCTCAAGTCATTCAGCTCTTTGTACGCTATGTAAACATCACTCATAGCCAACATATACCTCACCAATCATGGTGCCCAAAGCATCTCCAAAATCGCATCGTTGAACACCCACAAGAAGTCTTCTGGAGCATGGTTGGGCACCTCGAAGGTTTAGCATCTCCCATACCCGTCAGCAAAATCATCATAAGAATTCATCAACCAGCACCAAGGAAACAACAAGAGCGCATCTGCTTCACACTCAGCTTAGAAACCGCTGGTGAGCAATCAAAAAGGCACCACGAAACGGATCTCAAATCAGAGGAGGTGCCTCGCAACATCGCTTCTGAAATGCTCAAGAACTTTCAAGACTACCTCAGTCAGTCTGATGAAACCCGGGAGGCGCAAATAACCAAACTGATGGATCAGCTCAACCAAGGAGCCACACAGGAACCCTTTAAAAAAACCCGAACAGAGCTCATGAAAACCATGAGTCAAAAAAAGCAGTAGCCTGCATCCCAATCAATGCAGTACGGGACTAAAAAAGGTGATAAGATAGCTCAGAACACCTATCTTTATTTTCATGATAGCTCCCCTCGTCAGGCTCAGCATGATCTCCAGATACATCTGGAAATGCCTCTTAAAAGGAACCAATCCTTGGAAATACTTCCAGCTCAATGCTGAGTACTTTAACGAGGAAAAAGGTATCTTTTCGAAAATTGAGATCGACCAACACATTCCAGAAAAATGGAGCCTGAAACTCTGGGAACTCCCAAAAGACCACAGTCCATCACAATGGAAAACAGAACTCACCGAGCAGTTTAGCTACCCTTTCTTCCTCAAGCCCGAATGGGGTCAAAACAGTCACGGTATTTTCAAGATCAACGATGAAACAAGCTTAGATAAGGCTTTAGAAAAGATATCAAGCAGCCCAATCCCCTACTTCAGCCAAGAAGCAGCCACCCATCCTAAAGAAATCGATATCTTCTTTATTCGCTCATCAGAAGATCAATCACAAGTATCACTGCTCTCCGTAACAGAAAGCAGCCACGCTCATGGAGAAAAACTTCCCATCTTAAGCGTTCTAAACGACACACAATACCAAGATCTCACCCCTCTACTTAGCAATGAACAGCAGCAGCAGCTCAGTAAAATCTGTACCAGTATAGGGAAATTCAACATGGGAAGAATTGGAGCCAAATGTGAAAGTCTCGAAGAGCTCTGCAAAGGGAACTTCAAAATCGTAGAGATCAACATCTACTTACCACTTCCCATAAGCCTTTGCGATCCTCACATGAGCGACGAGGATCAAGAGTTCTTCTTGGATACCTTCACCGATGAACTCGCAAGCGCAGCCAGTAAACTGCCCAAGAAAAAGCACAAGAACATTTTTTGGAACAAAACCCTCACCCACTATAAGATCAAAAAGAAAACACCATTTACCAAGCCCATTGCATGATCAGATCCTTCAAAAAAAAGCTCTACAGCTGGCTTGAGAACACCTTTATGGATGGCTGCAGCAGCTACAATGATGTAAAAGTCCGCAGAAGCTCACGAACAAAAAAACAAGCTCGGAAAAAGTTCGAAGAACATCAGATTCCTCATGCCCAAGGGCAAATATTCTTTTGGCCCTGGAAGGCCTTCAGCTTCGTAAAGCAGCACGGGTTTCCCATAGTCCTCAAGCCCAACCTGGGCACCTACTCACGAGGCAGTTACTTCCCGATCAGCAACTACCGCGAACTGCTCACTTCTCTGATCAAGGTCAAACTCTGGTGGCCATTTACAGTCATAGAAAAATACCTGAAAGGGAAAAATTATCGGGTCGTAGAAACGAAAGAAGGAACTCAAGTGGTGATGAGGAGATATCCCCCTTTTGTGATAGGTGATGGAAAAAAAACCATTGCACAGCTTATCGACAGTGAAAATGAAATCCGAAAGCAGATGAAGCTCCTACCAACCATTCATGAAATCATGAAGGATAAGCAGATCGAAAAGCACCTCAAAAAGCAAAAACTCAAGTTCGAATCAGTCCCCAAGGCTGGTCAAGAAGTGGAACTCTTTCACAGAGTAGCCCTTTCTCCCGGAGGGTCTTTAGAAACCATAGACCCAGCCACCATCCCTGTGGAAAACAAAAAGCTCTTCCAAAAAATCCTCAAAGCCTTCGATTCCAACATCTTCGGCATCGACGTGATTATGGAAAAGGGAATAGAGTTCCCCTATGACCAACAGCAGTGCATCTTCCTAGAGGTCAACTCTCGCCCCTACCTCAAGATGCACCACTATCCACGCTGGGGAGAAGCACCCGATATGCAAGCCCTCTATGACCAGCTGGAGCAACTCGAAATCAAAGACCAAGACATTTTCTAATTCATCCTCATAGAAGCTTCCCTCAAAAACCCGAGATGGCTCTACCTCTTTTTGGGGATCCACAGCTTCTTGATTGGGATCTTTCCTTTTTATATTGCGGTATACCTCTGGACACAAAACTTCGGACTGAGCAAGATATCGCTCTATATCTCTCTCGGGGCACTCGGCTATCTCGTCACGCTCTGGTTCTGGGACCGCTTACACAAAAAGATTCAATTTCAGCAGCTCATCAACCTCTCCTTCTTAGCACAGGCCCTCATGCTCTCGAGTTTCTTTTTTGTTGAGCAGGCTTGGTTTATCCCCCTCTCTGCCATCAGCTATGGGGTCAGCAACTGCTTCTTTTGGGT
>CAYGRJ010000091.1:0-2086 GCA_964352285.1 uncultured Candidatus Peribacteria bacterium | reverse complement strand
CACCCAACGCTCGATGTTCCTTGAACATATCGACCCCATGAGCTCAGGAAGAAAGTTCGGCAATCTCCAGATATTCGTCTTCATCATTGTGCAGTTCAGCATCCTCTTAGGCGGGTACCTCCTTCAACAACAGGGCTTCAGCATGGTCTTTTTCAGCTCTGTAGCCGTCTCCATACTGGGCATTAGCCTCTTTTACCTAGGCGAGAAAACCCCACAACTCCCCAAGTCACTGACAACTGCTCCAGCCTTATCCTTTAACAAGATAGCTAGCTTCAGTGATAGCCATGGCTCCAGAAGAAACTTCCTGATAGATGGCCCCTTTCTCTTTTTAGAAGGCTTCTACTGGACTATTTCGCTCTTCTTGCTGAGCAATGAAAGCTTCATGAACTTAGGTATCATCGTCATCTTGCTGGCTCTTGCTTTTGCCCTCAGCTTTTACCTCATTAAAAATAAAATCGACCAGCTCGAAAACAACAAGGTCTACAAACTCGCGATCTTGCTCTATAGCATCAGCTGGATACTCCGCGGACTGACTCCCAAGATCAGCAATATCTACTGGCTCGGGATCATCATCTTGATCATCACCTTCTTCACCTCATTCTTCCGCCTCAGTTACAACAAACGCTTCTTTGACATCGCCCACCAAACCCAACGCCACGCTTATCTTTTCCTGAAGAGCTATTACTCTCAGCTCAGTATCTTCATCACCTTTGGACTGCTCTCCCTCGTACTTTCAGCAGAAATCCAAACAGAAGGAGTCGTCAATATCATCTATTACTGTTCTGCACCTCTCTCCCTGCTATACTTGAGCTACCGAACATCATCATAAAACCACAACATGAAAAAACTTCTCCTAGCCCTTACAGCTCTATCCCTCACAGCCTGCGGAACAGTCTCCGCACCGACTGTTGGTTCCTTCTCTTCAGAAGACATCCTAACTGCCCTAGAAACCCTCGTGGAAAGAAACGCAGATGAAGGTGGATACCTGATCTTCAACGACGCAGAAGGCAGCAGTTACTACGTCCAAGCCGCTGAAGTAACCGAAGAAACCCTTCACCTCGAAGCCGTGAGTGACAATTACCTCTCTCACCTTGAAGAACTGAACCAAGCTCAAGTCGATGCTCTCCTCGCTATGGGCTGGGAAGAACCGGTAGATAACGGAAACTACAGCATGGACCTAGAAGACACCTCATTAGCAGCACTCACATCAGCTGCGAAGAAACTCGAAAGAACCCTAAAGGAAGTCTACCAAGTAACTGACATAGAAATCGATACCGATACCGATCAAATGGCTAAATAAGAATTTTCTTCAGTTTCTTCAGCATCTGTCTCCGAGCCCATTCAATCTTTCCAACAAGTCCAGACTCGTAAAGCTGCAGACCTTCACGATGCTCAATGAGACCATGCATAATTTTCAAATCCATCTGATGTTCATCATACTTTTCTCGAAGCTCATCATAATAGCGACACATTTCTCCCACACTTTTAAAACCACACAGTTTGGATATTGTATGATCAATGCTTATGTGAGGAGAAAGAGCCAAGAGCATATTGATCTCTTTATCAATGAGATGAAAAAGGTTTCCAGCTCTTATTTTTAAGAGTTGAAGATCACAATCTGACAAGGGGAGATCCCAAGTATATTCTTCTTGAAAAAATTCTAACTCCTGTACAGGCGTCCAAGATTTCATATGATCAACCATCAAGAATACATATAGAGGACATTATATATTATACTCAAGAAAATCAAAACTCTAACACTCCAGTTTCACCGTTCTCCCATTCATCACAAACATCAAAATTCCCATCACCAAGATCGAAACACCGTTATAAAACAGAGAACCACCATCTGATTGCCCCTGGTACAACACTTCAATTCCTAATGGAGTAATCAGATGAAAACTTACAGCTCCTGCCATTACAAGAGCTGCTAATAGTCCACCAAGGGAATGGAAAGACTCAAAAGCAGGGGCCTTCTTCATCAAACCCAGCTTCGCAAGCACCCAAAGCAATGCCGGCAAGAGCAGAAGGAGAGAAACCAAAAGCTCAACAACACCAGTTCCATAAGCTCCATACTGACTAAAGA
>CAYGRJ010000090.1:0-5035 GCA_964352285.1 uncultured Candidatus Peribacteria bacterium | reverse complement strand
GGTCATTACTCGGACCAGCAGCTTCTCTCCACATACTGCTGATCAGCGCTTCCTGTGGTCACACACGCTTCGCCAGCTCGAGCGAGCTCTCGAGGCTCTGCACGATGATCATCAGCAAGCTGCTGAAGTAAGTCTCTATCTGCGAGACAAAAACTTCGTGCGCTATGGTTGGACGCACCGCTTCATTCGCCCCAGTAAAAACTTTCAGGATTTCACCGAAGCGCTTAAGAAATTATGGCGAGAGAATTTTCCTCGAGGAAAGGTTATGCGTTCTACGGGTGTCATTCTGACCATGCTCAAACCCGATGGCTCTTCACAGTTTACCCTCTTCGAAGACCCAGGCCGTCTTATTCGTAAAGACGAACTCGAAACGGCTAAGCATGCCATAAAGGACCGCTACGGAAATCATGCTATTCGCTCGGCGAGTTCTCTGAGGCTGAGTGTCTTGGGGCCAGTGCGTCGCAAAGAGATGAAGGCTCGAGCTTTCAACGTGGAGTGGTGAAGGGCTTGGGGAAATTTATGATAGTCTATCGACAATAGGAGTTTATTCTTGTGTTTATGAAAAAATACCTTTTGGTCAGCTTGGCTGTTGTTGTTGTAACGGCCTGTCAAAATCACTCTGTATCAAAAGTTCAAGAAATCCCATTTTCTGAAGTGAAGAATACAGAAGAGCAGTTTGAGAAATTGCCAAAAGCTGAGAAGCGGGAAAGGTTTGTTTCTGAGTTTTTGGGAATAAGTTTTGAGATACCGGCATATATTTCAGGGTGTCAGGAAAGCCAGGAAGATTATAACGGTATTCAGGTAATTGATGAGTTTGTAAGTAAAGGGTATCTAACAAGTATAAGCTGTGACGATTATCAGGTTTTTATGTTAGCGGCATCAAAGGATTACAAAGCATATGAATACACTATAAATCCAGAGCATCAGAAGGTTGAAGAGCTTGAGCAGTACTTTCCAGATCATTATCGGCTCGAGAGGGAAAAGGGGGAACCATTGAACATATTTGCCATGGCTAGCGCTTGGGGATATGGAGGAGAGCACTTCGCCTTGGGCACCTATTATCCACTGCATGGAAATCAGTACGATACCTTGAGGATCACATTGTACTTGTCTGATGTTAGTAAGGAGGGAGTTGTTGATAAAGGGAATATACTAGATATGCCAGAGTATGAAAATTTTGTGGATGAGTACGTAAATAAAATACTCAGCAAAGATCTTCCTTCTGAGGATCTAAAGAAAGTTAGGGATTTTGAGAAGATGTTATTATCGATTAAAAAAGAAAGCTAAGCATTGACAATGAACGACTTAAAATTTTTTACGATATGTACTCAAGAGGAGGTGGAAATACTTCGCGATAGGGTTTCATTTAACTATAGATTTGATAGTTCAACGATCGAACTCTTAAAAAAGAATCTTGAGCTAGAAAACAGCCTTTATCTATTGGTAAAGAGAGGTGAAGATTTTACTGCCTTCTGTTCAGTAGATCAGGATTGGTGGGAGGAAAATCACTTTTTTATTCGAGAAATACTTGTAGCACCTGAGTTTCATAAAAAAGGAATTGGAGAAGATTTGATGAAAAAATGTATAGATCACGCGAGAAAAAAGGGGGCATTTGCCATTGTGACAGAAACAGATTTTGCAAATATTCCAATGGTTCACTTATGTAAAAAGTTGGGATTTTTGCAGTGGGAAAATCCACAGTGGAATGAAGGGCTAACATTTAAGTTAATGCTATAAAAGCTATGGTCACTATCCGAAAAGGAAAAATAGAAGATTTCAAAAAACTCAGGTGGGCATGGGAAGGTTTTGATCAGTCCTTAGAAAGTTGTATTGAGGGAATTGAAAAAAACAATCAGGATTTTTTGGTAGCAGAAAAAGGAGAAATTCTTGTCGGAGAACTTCATATTTTTTGGGATCATATAGATAAAGAGATCGCCAATGGTTTCACTAGAGCTTATCTTTCTACATTTCGAGTTCACTCTGATTATCAAGGGAGGGGAATAGGACGATTGCTCTACAAGGTCAGTCTAGAGCACATACTGAAGCTAGGATACTGTGAGGTGACTATTGGTGGCTATTCAAATGAGTTAGAAACTCAGGAGCTTTACAGGAGGTGGGGCTTCGATAGCCCTATCAAAAAATCAATTGACGAAAGTTCGGGAGAAAAGAGAGAGTATATTCTTTTTCTAAAGAAGCTCATGTGATTTGCAGCTATTCTACTGGCTGATCTTCTGTGGTATTTTCTCCTTCTTTATCTTCAGCTATTTCCTCTTGAGATTCTTCAAGATTTTCTTCAGGTTCTTCATCCGGAAGCAGTTCAACATCGAGAAGAGATTGCAGTACAAGAGCGCTGGTGTCGGTAAACCTTCGTACGAAGAATGCCTTCTTTGGGTCCTCTATGCTTGAAGGGTTTTCAACCCAGCTAGCTTGGTCGAGCAGTCCGAAAGCCGTATCAAAGAGATTAGAAATTTCAACTTGTCCACCAAACTTACTGCGGTATCGGGTTTGTATAACCTGATTTTTATCGAGGACAACCCAGAAACGATCGTTGAATCGAATCACATCCAAGGGGCGGAGAAACTTCATGAGGGTGTTCGCTTTAAGAACCTTCGGGTCTTCACCTTCTGGAATCTTGAGTCGAGATAAGTCCATGTACACACTATCGCCAAAGCTTTCGTAGCCAATCATTTCTGCTGGGCTAGTCGCTTCGGATGCCGCAAAGAGGAGTCCGGCTGAATCAAAGCCCTTGAAGGTCCAGTCACCTTTCATGCGATCTGAAAGCGTTTCTTCGGGGGGGTAGAAGTCCAAGAGTTCGGGGATGCCATCGGCATGTGAGCCATGCCAGGTAAAGGGGAGGCCTTCGTAGCTACGTAGTGAGAGAAGCATAGCTGCAGGAGTTGGTTGTGCTGGTTTGAATACGGCTTTGCTTTCGCGAATGTCCAAAAACCGACCATCAACCCAGAGGGGAGTCGTACCGGTGTATAGATCTGAACTGACTTTATAGTAAAGGGTATCTGTTCCCTTTCGGGTTGTTTTTCGAATTTGCCGTTGAAGAGTCAAAGGTGTTCCTTTCGGGGCAATAAAGACGAGTTCATCAACTTCTCCGAAACGATCGTACTTGAGGGTCTTGCCATCTTCTCCACCAAAAACAGCATCCCATTCATGGGTGCTGAGAAGAGGCGTTGGCCACTTGGTGATCGCATAAGGGGCTTTTGCAGCCGTGATCTGGTAGAGAACATCAGCTTCTTCAGCTGCAGTGTTCACTTCTTCAGAGCCACAGGCTGTGAGGAAGAGGAGGGGGATAAAAAGGAGGGCAAATCTTCGAAACATAATTGAGGGGAAAGTCAAAAATTCAACTCTAGTGTCCCAGTTGACAGATGACTTGTAAACCCCAAAAGAGTTACTCATTAAAGAGTAGCTTACGAAGACAAATGATCACGCTCAAAGAGAAGGGCAACGGTGGCAAAAACAGAAAAGAGAATAAAGGTGTGGAGAAGGGCAAGCATGATATTAGGGGTGTTAGGAATGGTAAGAGCGTTAGGGGCGTTAGGAGTGGCAAGAGTGTTGGGTCCTAAGGAATGGGAGGGGATAAATGGGATCTCATCTGGGGTAGGGGTCTTCCAGAATCTGGGCCCATCTTGGGGAGTCTGGGTACCAATTCACGGAGTGCTGGTGGAGGAGTATAGGCATAAGAAGGGGAATGTAGTCTCCTGGAGGGCAAATGAAGAGTTGACGAATGGAGAAAAGTGAGAGCATGTTGACCTTTTAGGCTTGAATCAAAACAAATGTTCATATAGAATATATACAGTTGTTCATAGTCACTCAATCTTAATTATGAAAAAAGAACTTACTTCTCGAGAATTGCAAGTCCTGAATTGGATCAAGTCCTACCAGCAAGATGAAGGTGGCTACCCAACCTACCGAGAAATTCAAGGAGCACATGGCTTCAGCTCTATAAATAGTGTTTCTCAGTATGTAAAGCAGTTGGCGGCTAAAGGATATTTAGAAATTCTCAAGAACAGGGGATACCGCCTGCCTTCATCAGAACGACCTTCTCTTGTCGAACTCCCTCTTCTTGGTTCCGTTCAGGCAGGGAGTCCAAATGATACTCAAGAAGCACCTGAAGTAATGAGTCTTCCAAGCAGTATGATTGCTAAACCAGCCAAAACTTTTCTTCTTAAGGTTCGGGGTAATAGTATGAGTGACGCTGGAATTCATGAGGATGATATTGTAATTGTTGATCAGTCTCAAAATCCATCACTTGGTGATGTTGTTGTTGCTCTCGTCGGGGAAGACACCACCATCAAACGCCTCATGGAAAAAGCAGGGAAAAAGTACCTCAAAGCCGAAAGCTCACAGCATCCAGATATTAAACCCAGTGAGAACTGGGAAATACAAGGAGTCGTGACTGGTTTATGGCGCCAGTACGGGCTATAATAGGGGTCCATTCTTAGATTATTATGGCTAAAGGTATCCCCCTTAAGAACGGACTCCCTGAACGATTTGTTGATCGACTTAAGCTTCAGTTCCCAGATCAGGCTGCAGATATCATGGAACACTGCGAACAACGCCCGCCAATCATTCGAGTCAATACAACACTGACGACTCTTGATAATGTTCAAGCTGCTCTTGCTGAAGCTGGAATTGAGTCTGAAACACTTCCAGAACTCAGCAGGACTCTGCACATTACCAAAGGAACACGCAAAGAACTCACCGCAACAGACATATATAAAGAAGGTCATTTTTATATCCAATCTCTCGCTTCGCAGTTCATTGTTCACCTGCTCGATCCTCAACCAGGTGAAACTCTTTTGGACCTTTGTGCAGCTCCAGGATCAAAGACGACACAAATTGCTGTCGCTATGAATGCAGAGGGTGAGCTTATGGCTAACGATAACAGTAGGCCAAGGATGTTTCGACTTCTCGCTAATCTGAAACACCAAAAACTTAATAAATTCGTTGAAGTCAAAAATTACTCCGGTCAGAATTACGACAAGTTTTACCCCGAGCATTTCGACCGCATACTAGTAGATGC
>CAYGRJ010000089.1:0-5058 GCA_964352285.1 uncultured Candidatus Peribacteria bacterium | reverse complement strand
GGTTTACCGGGATCTGGACCTGTTTGGGAGTGGAGTAGAAGGTCAGCTGCACTACGGTGTATGGCCGACTCTGACCGAAAACCTTCATGGTGCGCTTGGTTTGATGGGTTTGGAAGCGGAGGGACTGAGTGAGGTACTGCTGGTAGCTGAGCTGGGGATCTCCAGCGTCTCGGACTAGTTCGAAGTCGTCAGGAAGGCCGTCATCATCACTATCCCAGAGGTTGGGGTCCATGCCGAAGAGGTGTTCATCGGTGTCTGGGATTCCGTCTCTATCGGAATCGATATCGGTGCTGATGAATGAAATGGGGTTTCTTTCCCCTGGAGATGCAGAAGACAGGAGCTGCCAAGAGCGGGTGAGGGGATGTCGTACCCAAGACTGGTTGTCTTTGACCGACTGCTGGTAACTGAGTCGATCACGAGTCTTACCAGAAGGGTCAACCAAAAGGAGTTCTTCACTACTATTTTTGATGGACCGCTTGAGATCTGTGAAGAGTTGGATTTCACCTGAACTGAGAAGTGAGGCTTCTGAAAAGGAGAGGACCGCTTTCCCTTTGCTGTTGAGGAGCTGCCAACCTTCGAGGTTGATCGTTTGCTGGCCAGTATTTATAAATTCTACATACTCTGCGCCTTTATCGGCCCCTTTGGGATTGGCGAATACCTCTGACAGCTCTAGGTAGTCCCACTCAGGCTGGGGGATGGGCGCCTCATACTCCGCTTCAACACCCTCCTCTTCTGATTCTTTCTCCTCCTCTCCTTCCTCTTCTACCTCACCCTCTTTCTCCTCGAGTTCTTCCAGTTCTTCTTCGAGCACTTCGAATTCGTCAGACTGTTCGTCCTCTTCAAGTGATTGCTGAACTTGCTGCTGCACCTGCTCGATTTCGTCGTCGGACCATAGCCCTAATTGCAATCGCTGGGCCTCGAGCTCAAGCTGTCGAAATTCTTCTCGGAACTGAAAGGGGTAGCTGAGATAGGCGAAGGCATAACCCTGGCGAATAAGCTCTGCGTTGAAGTGTTGATCACCGATGTAGACGTAGGCTAATAGCCGGCCATACTTTCCACGCTTAGTGAGGTCGTACTCTAGTCGAACCTCTTGATTAAGCAGCTGTGTTTTGCTGAAATCGCTGGCGGCTTTTCCCCATTTCTCTACGGGTTTGAAGGGGTGAACGGTTTCGGGAGTGTCGACTCCCAGGAGGCGCACGGTTTCTGGAATGCCGTTGATTTCGACTTGGATGGTGTCTCCGTCGACTACGGAAGTCACCCGAGCTAAGTCTGGTTCTGGGAGCTCAGCAGTGATGAGCTCATCTCGAGTGAGGATCACGTCATCGGCAACTGATTGAGTCCATTTGACCTCGTCGACCAGCTGCCCAGAGGAATCGTAGAGCTGAACGAACCCTGAACTGTTGGTGAGAGCCAGTTTCGAAGTTTTGGAGAAGAGGCGATATGTGAGGCCTTTGCGAAGCTTCCGATCTGCAATGGTGTAGGTTTTGGAGCTGGTACGCAGCTGCCAACCTGAAATATCCATGTCGTCAGCTGCCCGGTTGAAGAGCCGAACCCACTCTCGATCAGTATCTTTCCCATCTGGGTTGGGGAGTAAGGAATGAATAATGATGGGAGCCGTCAACTGCCGGTAGATGAGCTCTTTTTCGAAAGGGAAGTCGTTGACCGCAGCTGGAGTTGGTACTGACCAGAGGTAGTCTCCGCCTTCATTGCGACTCCAACTTCTGCCCTCTTTGGCATTGGGATAGCTGACTTCATCCACGATATCTCCTGCGGGGTTGAGGAGCTGAAGTGTGCTCCCGGTATTGCGGACCGTAATGTTGCTGAGCTGCAGGTAGCCTTGTGCAGGAACTGCTCCTCTCAATCCTTTGAAGGATGTGGAGCCGATCTTCCAGCCCGCAAGCTGGACATCTGTGTCGTGAGGGTTGTAGAGCTCTATAAACTCAACTCCGCTATCACTTCCCGGAGGGTTGGGATAGATCTCATTCAGGATGAGCAAGCGATTATCCAGTAGCTCTGGCTCAGATGAGGATGAAGATGCTGTGCTGCGCCGCTTTCCCCCACAATGTCCGAGTTCAATGAGCACTTCATCTGACGACTCAGCTCCGAAGGGGTCTCGAACGGTCAGAGTCAGCTTAAAATCTAATCCGAGGTCTTCTGTGAGCTTGAAGGTCAGTGGGTTTTCGACTTCTTCTGTGCGAATGACGGCTTGATTGCTGTCGAAATAGAACCAGCTGTATCTCAGATCGTCTTCATCAGGATCAGATGACAATGCCCCCGTTGGGTTGAAGCTCAAGGTGCTGCAACCCGTGGTTTTCCCAGCCCCCTGAACTGAAATCTTGGCTGTTGGAGCTTCGTTTCGGAAGATATTTTCCTCGTTGGGGGTGGGGTGGAAAAGCGTGGACTGCAGCTGACCATCGTAGGCCACCGAAACTCCTCTGGATGGAGAAATGTAGTCAAGATTGGCAACGGGCGTGCCAAAATCGTCGAATATGATTATCTGGCTGCGCAGATTGCTGAGGCGAAAGCCATAGAACTCTGGGTCGAGCTCCAAGGCGAAGTACTCGCCGGGAAAGAGCAGGAAATCGAAGAAGATGAATGAGCCACTGGGGTCGTTGATATCGTTGGAAGCATTGGCAACGTTGAGCTCGAAGTCGGTGAGATCGATGATGTCGTCGGTGGCATTGTGCAGCTCTATAAACTCTAAGCCGGATTTGGGATAGGGGAGCACTTCGCTAATTACGAGGCCGAGATTGTTGACGAGGACATTGGTAACCTCTTGTCCGAAGGCCCTCAGCCCGGCCTGGTTGAAGGCTACGAGCCGGAAATCTAGTAGCTCACGTGGTGGGCTGGGGATCAACAAGCTGCTTTCTACAGCATCGACTGACTGGACCAGCTGGTAATCGAAGCCCTCACTCTCGAGACCCAACTCGATATCGACACCGGCAATATTGCTGCCTTCTGGATAGCTCCAGGTGATGCGAATCTGATCTTCCGAGAGGATGAACTCGGGGAAGACAACACCGGTAACGGGGGTGAGGTCGGGATTTGCAGACCCCTTGCTCGGAAAGCTCTCTAAGGGGATCAAGTACCAACTCTCTGCGCCATCTGGAGAACGGCCAAGGGTATTGAGGTCGTTTGGATCAGGGAGGTAACCATCTGCGATGCTGTATCCGAACTCGCTGAAGAAGAAATCAGATGGCGAATCGTTCCCATAGAACATGCTGTCAATGCTGAGATCAGATGAAGAAGCTGTGCAGATAAGGCTCAGGGTGTCTCCAGCATCATTGAGCTTGGCGGAACTAAGATCAACAGAAAGATACCCTCCGGGGGCAATTGCGTCTGTGCTGGCATAGCTATGGACGGTGCTGGCGGCATCGTCCAAGCGACAGGCATTGAGGTCTTTCCAGTCTGAACTGGTGTTGTAGAGCTCCACCCACTCTGGCCCTGAAGCAGGTAATGAGTCGAGTTCGTTGATGAGGACTTCCGAAGGAGCGATGGACAAGGGAACTTGATAATCAATGGCTCCGATGACAGGCTCTGAGCTCTGGAGGAAATCGTCACGTGCCACGAGCTGAAAGCTGATGGTGCTGGCTGCTAGAGGAAGTGCTTCAAACTCTGTCTGGTTCGTTTGATGAAGGACCCCGTCCACAGTGAGTTCGTAAAACAGGGCTCCGGGCACTGCTTCCCAGCTGATCGCCACGCGGTGGTCTCTTTGTTCTGCCATGATAATTGGAGGGGTACTGGGAGTGCCCTTAGGCTTAATACCTTCGTAGCCCATACCAAACTGCAGCTGTGTAGCACTATTGAAGGCTCCTGGTGTCCCGAGAACCACGCCTCCGATGGCATCCTCGGCATTGACAGTGCTGAGGTCGTGCACAGCCCAATTAAAGCTGATGTCACCATTCACTAAGGGATTAATCCTTTCAATGCTGGAACGGACATTGGGCTGGGCGTAATAGTCTGAAACCTGGTCCACAACTGCCCCTGAAGGATCCGTGAGTTTGAAAACAGCACCTGAATCTGCCAGAGCTCCCGTGAAGATCAGGTGGGCATCGATGTCGCTAATGGTTTGATCATTTGACCGCTCCAGGAGAGCAAAGCCGTAAGGAGGAACGGTGCCGGTGAGGGGAAAGACATCTTCATTCAGGTGGAAAGCCCAGCCCGAAAGGTCTTGTTCTTGATTCGTGGTGTTGTAGAGCTCTATCCACTCGTCAGATGTGGAGGCGTTGGTTCCCTTGAAAGCGATCTCATTAATCACCACCACGGAAGCTTCTCCAGCTAACACTGACCAGAGCTGAAGACTGATAACGAGGCTCAGGATGAGTCCGAGCAAGAACTGCTGCTTGGTGGCCATCAAAAAGAGGGAAAGTGATTCGAAACTATCAACTCTTTATGACGATTGGGTGAAGACCTCGCTACTTGACCAAGCCCCCAAATCACCATAAAATAATACCTCCTTAATACTTCACATGCCTCTAGAATCCTTCCCGAAGGGTATAGAAACGGGCAAAGTAGATCATGAGCCCACTCCTTCGTTTTCTTCAGTTATGAAGGAAGGTATGCCGGTGGTCCTTTTTGACTTGCGTAAAGATCTCCAAGAACTTCTGGAGATTGCGGACGAAGAGGGGTTGAATGTGGTGCAAAAAGCACGTCTGCAGATGCGCCATATTGCCGTGCGTTTTCTTGAGGTTTGGTGGAAGGATGTTGGGCCAAGACTCGATAAACTCGGAACAGAGCTTGAGCTTTCTCGAATTTTAAGCCTTGCCTGTGGTGTGGATGAGATTTACCAAGGCGTCTTTCAGGTCTTTAGATCTCGCCTCTACCAACTGGTCAAACAAGCAGGAATAGATGACTCTATTCAGCTCAGTCCAGAAGACTTCACAGCTTTTCAGCATTCCATGGATCGTTATATGGGGCGGACGAAGGACCCGTACTTTATTTTGAAAGCCGGGGTTGTGACGGCTTTGGAAACCCAGCTCGGACTTATGGAAATTGCCTTAGAGAAAGCTCAGGAGCTGCGCATTGAGCTCTCTCAGGAGCAGTTACCTCGTTATCTCA
>CAYGRJ010000088.1:0-5092 GCA_964352285.1 uncultured Candidatus Peribacteria bacterium | reverse complement strand
GAGCTTGGCATCTCAGACTTAATCCTTCCTATCGATCACCTGGCCACTCGCATCCTTCATCAAGATAGGGAACATGCCATCTTAGAGTATATCAAGCTGACCTCTTACCACTATTGGGGCTCCTACGACATCGCTGATCAGAATTCTTCGACGAACGTTACCAGAAACAGCCACGATTTCGACGAGTCTAAATCACCAGCACGAGTCTTCACCGCTGCCAACACACCCCATTACCTCGACAACATCGTGAAGCTGCCATCACCTACGGAGGCCTTTGTGATGAACTACGGCAAGAGAATGCACCACATCGCCTACAGCGTTGCCGATAACACCCCTGGGCAAGAGGGAGACAATATCGATATGGTTGTCGACAGCATCAAAGGTCAGGGCATAGAGTTCCTTCTGAAGGTCATTGGATCAGCCGAAGAAGGACTCAAGCAAATCTTCTCTCGTACTTCCAAGCACTCTCTACTGATTACCGAATACGTGCAGAGATACAATGGATTCCAAGGCTTCTTTACCAAAAAGAACGTCGCCTTTCTCACAAAAGCAGCAGGGGAAGATGACGCGCTGAAGGAAGCTTCTTCTGGAGTTGGAGAAAAAGATATCTGCGACTAAGGCAGCCAATCCTTGGTGATTGACAGAAGATTAAGAGTATATTAAGATGCATTCTTAATATGTGTTGGTCAACAGTGCAAAAACCAAGAAATACGATCGTAACTATAGATGATGATGCTTGTATACGCATGTGGATGGAGCATGTTCTTCAAAAAAAGCGCTTTCCGAGTATGGAAATCCAAACAGCAGCTACCCTGCAAGAGGCATTAGAGATTATCGAAGCACGGAGAGATGAGATCATGTTGCTTATTTCAGACGGACATCTCGACAGATCCGGAACCATTCATGGTGTAGAAATCACCTCAAAAGCGGTAGAATCAGGAATTCCTTTAGTGGTATTATATTCAGCTTTTTATGGAGAACTTGAGCTTCACGAACAGGTCATCCGCTTCAAAAAACCAATGATAGTTGGTGAGATGGCTGCTGCAATCCAGCAGCACTGCCAAGAGCGTGGTCTTACCATGCCTCCACATGAATAGCAGAGCGCTCAAAGCCCATCTCTAGGAGCTGATTTCTCGTTGCCTTTACCATTAGAGGAGGGCCACAAATAAAGCAGTGCACGCCTTCAGCGGCTTTGAAGATTTTCCCATCAAGGTTTTCGTGAATATAGCCAGTGGCACCTTCCCAGGCAGGGTCTTCCTCGCTAATCGCGGGATAAAGTTCAAGTCGCTCATCAGTAGCCAGCTGTTCGAGTTCGCTCTGGAATAAGTAATCAGACCCAGAACGAAAGCCATAAAATAACTGCATTGGAAAGCTGCTCTTGTCGGCAAAAGCCTTCAAAGCCAGGCCTCGAAGAGGGGATATCCCAACCCCTCCGGCTATGAATACCACCTTATTGCAGCGATCATCCATCTCAGCTCCAAAGTGACCAAAGGGACCTTTCACATCGATCTGCTCTCCAGCTTGCAGCTCATCAATCAGCGGGGTCATCTGCCCCTTGGGGTCGATACGGATCACAAATTCAAGCTGCCCTGAGTCGTCCCAGTTAGCCAGTGAAAAAGAAAGCACAACCAGATTTCCATCTGCATTTTTCAAACGAAGCATCACAAACTGACCCGGCAGATAGCTGATAGGAGTTTCAGGACGTAGTACCAGATAGCGAACCTGGTCACCGATCATCTCGTTGGAGATTACTGTAGAGGAAGTATAAGCCTGCATATGCAATATTAAGCCTCCTCAGTATAGAGCAAGTATCTGCGGTACCAAGAGTTTTTAGCTGAGTTCTGGCAAGGTGCTATTGATCACTTCAACGGCTTTATCGACCTCTTTAACGCGAAAATAAGAAAAGGTGTAGGAGCCAGGGGTGTCAGCAGAGTACAGACTGTCGATATTGATATCGTGTTTCCCCAGCAAGGTACTGATTTCTGCAAGTCCTCCCACCTTACACTCTACCTGAACCTCCAAACAATCTGGCTTCGAGAGGGCGCTAACTCCAAAGGATCTCAGGATCTTTTCAGCCTGATCAACCTGAGCAACCACCATGCGTACTAAAGACTGCAGTTGTCCTTCATAAGCCTGTACTCCATGAATAAGCACTTTTTTGTCGGCAAAGGCCTTCGTAATTTCAGCCAGCATTCCAGGCTGGTTTTCCATATAGCAAGTGATCTCGGTAACTTTTCGAGCTCTCATAGGCATGTCTAATATCCTTAATTACACCACATGAACAGGAAAAAGGAAAGGATATCGCGGTTATCCTGGGAGGAGGCAAGGAAACAAGGCCTCAACAACTCAACAATAAATTCATGATCACCAGGCAAAGATTTGCTAGTCTAGAACTATATCCTTGCCTATGAAACGCCTTTTTGCCCTGCTCTCGAGCTTCGCCCTGCTCTGCCTGAGCCTTCAGTATTCATCTGCAGGAAGTTTTCAAGATATCCCATCCGGACATCCCAACGAAGTCGCTACTAGCTACTTAGCTGATCAAGGTATCTTTCAAGGGCAAAGGAATCAAAGTCGCTTCGACCCCAATGGAGTGATCAACAGAGCTGAGTGGGCGGTCATCCTCCTCCGCGCCGTCGACACTCCAGGCTCAGAAAATGCTCCTCAGACATGCTTTCCCGATGTGCAATTCGATTGGTTTGCGCAGGCTGTCTGTTATGCGAACCAACAAGGCTGGATAAAGGGATATCAGTCAGGCCCAGAGGCTGGGCGGTTCATCCCCTGGAATCAGCTCAATGCAGCAGAAATCGTGGTGATCCTCGATCGAGTATTCGGCTGGATCACACCTCCTGGTCAGTACTGGTACTCGGCAGCCATCGACTACGCCAAGTCAGCCAATATCATCAGCAGAGACTGGGCTTTCGATCATCCGGTAACCCGTGCCGAAGCTGCAGAAATCTTGTTTCGAACCTTAGCTCTCCAGCAGTTCGACAGCAGCAGCTACGATCCATTCTTAGGTGAGCTCTTGGCCGGAGGATCCGAGCAACTTTCACCAGATCCAGATCAGACCGCCTCTTCGGGAATCACGGTCACCATGTCGGAGTTTCCAGACCCTCAAGCATCCATCAATGTTCCTCTTGGTTCTCTGTATGTACCGATGCTTCAAGCCGTCATCAGTAGTGATGAAGCTCTTACCCTTCAAGAAGTCAGCATCAACCGTATTGCCCTCGGGCGTTCAGAAGACCTCAGCAGAGCAAGGCTTATGGTGAACGGGGCAGTTGTTCAAGAGCGAAGCATCTTAGACGTCTTAGACAGTGCTACCTGGTCAGACCTCAGTATCAACATGGAGCCCAATACTCCACTCTTCCTCGAGATGAATGTCGATTTCGAACCCGATGCTAGACCTGGTCTCGAGTACCAGTTCGAACTCTTGCCGGCAGGTCTCAGCTTCGATGCTGATCACAATATCCAAGGAAAGAAAATCCAAGGAAGTCGTTTCCAGGTTTCTTCGGTAGAGGCCAGTAGCATCACGGTATCCAATCACACGACCAATATCCGAGAGCCCTTTGTGAATTCTCAGGGAGAGATCGTTGGAAGGTTTACCATCTCTACCATTCACGACGTCTTGATTCGAAGAGTAAGGCTCGAAAACGATGGTCGACTCTCCAACAACCGCTACAAAAACATCACCCTGAGCGCAGGGAACACTGTGCTCGATACTTTAGAGGCCGTACAGGGAAAGAAGTTCGACTTTACCGTGAGTGACTACCTCCTCGAAGAGGGGAGGTCCAGAACCTTCACCATACGTGCTGATATAGACGGCGGGAAAAGGGCCGATTCAGTACGTTTTTACCTGGACGAACCCGAAGATATCTATGCCTACGATGTCGAGTTCAACTTTGGAGCCAAGGTCATCAACCAGTTTGGGAATGATGTCGCCTTTTGTGCTGGGGTCCAAAGCACCACTTGCAATGAAGAAGGTCTGCGACAGCGCTGTAGCAAATTCGACAAAGAAGCCCAGGTCAAAGGCTGCGATGAGGATGATGAATAATTATCCTCTCCAAACCAAGAAAACGGTATAGGCTACATAAATCATCACAAACATCACTCCTTCGGTGCGAGAAAGCACATGATTATCTCGCTGAACGCGGAAGAACCACCACTTTTCTTCTTGGTTTTTAATCGCGATGAAGAGGAACAAGAGCAGGGTGATAAACCCACAGATCAAGATATCAGTATTGAGAGTGGTGTTGAGAGGTAATGGGCGAATAACTGCTGAGAGGCCGAGCACCCAGAAGATATTGAAGAGGTTCGAGCCCACCACGTTTCCGATCGCGAGATCAGCATTTTTCTTGTAGGTGGCCATTACCGAGGTAGCAAGTTCAGGAGCAGAGGTTCCCAAAGCCAAGAGCGTCAGCCCCAAGAAAGACTGGCTGAATCCCATCATTTCCCCCAGGGTTAGCGACCCGTTGATGATCAGTTGAGCTCCAATCGGCAAGGCAGCAGTCCCCAAAACGATCAAGAGAACACTTTTCTTCACACTGAGGACGTCCATTGCCTTACTTTCCTGTTCTTTCTCTTGGCTGACTTCATCCATCACGCCACTCTGCTTGGCGATCCCAAAGGAGTAGTAGAGGAAAATAATAAAGAAGAACATGAGCACAATCCCATCAGCTCGACTTAACACAGATTCTGCACCACCATCTATTAGCACATCATTGGCCATTACAAAAAGGGCCATCACAGCCATCAAGTTCAGGGGGATTTCTTTCCACACCGTTCCTTTGGTGATCGAGAGGGGGTAGATAATCGCACATACTCCTAAAATGAGCGCAATATTAGAAATATTACTTCCAATCACATTACCAATAGCCAAATCAGTAGCTCCTTGAACACTGGCAAAGATATTCACCAACAGCTCAGGGAGTGAGGTTCCCAAGGCGACAATAGTCAGCCCGATCATGATATTCGAAATATTGAATCGCTTCGCAATCGATGATGCTCCTTCCACCAAGTAGTCTGCTCCCTTGACCAGGAAGAAGAATCCCAGAGGCAGTAGTACGATAGTAATGATGTCTCCCATAGGTATTTTCTC
>CAYGRJ010000087.1:0-5114 GCA_964352285.1 uncultured Candidatus Peribacteria bacterium | reverse complement strand
GTTCATTATTGGATGTCGTATCAAAAGCTTCGTCAGTAAGAAACTATCCCTTGGATGGCTGTTTCTTCGAAACCTTTTTCTTCCCATCGACATCATTTTGACTGGCTTGCCTCACTTTTCTCACAGCCCTCGCCATCAAACCCTGGGTGACTCTCTCACTAACCATACTGTTGTACGTGCACAAGCCTTGGAGCTACCCCTTCATGATAAAGAAATTAGAAAGACTCAAAAAATATTCGGAGGGTTTCTTTGGATGTTTATGATCTTCCTCCTTGCTCTTCACATGTTAACGCTTCAGCGAGCATCGCTGACATCAGAGATTGCTCAGAACTACTTCCAGCTTATGAAAACTGGGATTGAGAAGGAAGACCTTAGTGATGTCTACTATGCAGCATCAGTTTCTGCTCGTGATGCAGTTTCATTAGAGGATATTACAGAAAGTATATTGTCAGACGAGCGCCTTGTTGACGCCTTTGCTAAAGCTCAGGAATTTTTTCCAATGCGATGGCATATGACCAGTACGGTAACGAGCGTCGTAGGACGTACCCAGAATGATGACATTATGGTGATCACCCTTGTTTATGAAAATCAAAAATGGAAACCTGTTTCGATTCAGGTTGGCAGACCAAGGGCTGTGATTGAAGCTTCGGAAACGACCATAAGCAACGAGGCAGCTACTCCTGATCAAGAAGAGTCTGTTTCGGAAGAAGCTAAGCTTGAAGATCAAGCTCTGTAAATATGGAACTGATATTCCCGGCCCCCATGAGGATAAAGACTTTCCCTTCTCGAGCATCAGTTGTGATCTTCTTGGACAGTTCTGAAAAAGGCACAAAATGTGAAGGAATTGATTCTGGTATGGCATTGGCAAGGTCCTCTGCAGAAGTGCTGGAGATATCTTCTTGAGAATCACGAGCCTGGTAGATATCAGTTACCCAAACTTCTGAAGCCCCAGCAAAGGCATTTGCAAACTCTTGGAAAAACTCACGTGTCCTGGAGTACTGATGTGGCTGGAAGACAATCGTGAGATGTTGATCAGTATAACGCTCTCGTGCTGCTTGAATAGTGGCCATGATTTCCGTGGGATGATGGCCGTAGTCGTCGTAAAATATTGCTCCATGAAGAGTTCCCTTCTTTTCGAAACGCCTCTTGGTCCCAGAAAATTCCTGAAGTCCTTTCTTGATAAGGTGATCTGATATATGTAATGCTTGTGCAGCTGCAAGAGCTGAGAGGGCATTATGGCGGTTGTGTTCACCTGGCATTTGTAATTCAGGAAGGTCTTGATCTTGAATATTTTCTGGCAGAATTGTGACTTGTGCAGAAATTTTTGTGAGATCAAGATGTTGTGCAGCCTCTTCATAAAGAATCAACGTATCTTCTGCTCCCATTTTCTCTGCTAAGTTCTGGAAACTCTGATAATAACGTTCAGGTGTTTTGAAGTAGTCGAGGTGATCAGGCTCAAGGGTATTGATCACCATGATATGAGGAGAGAGCTCCATGAAGTTATCTCGGTACTCACAGGCCTCAGTAAGAAAGATTTCTCCAGCGCCTATACGGTAGTTTTTTCCGTCGAGCTGAGGGACTGTTGATCCAATAACAACCGTCGGGTCAAGATCTGTTTGAGAAAGAATGGAGCTCAGCATTCCAGTAACAGTTGTTTTCCCATGAGTTCCAGTAATAGCAATGGTCTTTTTGTCAGCACTACATTGTCCTAATGCCTGAGCATATGAGATGAGTTTTATCTGTAGCTCATTCGCTTTCATCCGTTCGGGATTTGACTCCGATATGGCTTCGGAATAAATGACTAAGTCCATGTCCGTACTGACATTGCTTGTAAGTTGCTCGTAATAGACCTTTATACCATTCTGTTCTAAACCTCTAGTAATTGCTGAACTTTTCAGATCTGAACCAGAGAGATCGTGACCCTGGCTTTTAAGAATCTGAGCTACTGCAGAGAGTCCTATGCCACCGATGCCTATGCAATGAATCTTCATGAGTGTGAAAGATACTAGATACTAATTTTTGAGAATATGGAAGGGTAGTTTTTTGACGATGCTGGTCAGACCGCTAGAATCATTTAGTAATCTTTATGTTTTCAAATATGAGAGCCCACCTGACCAAGGATGAATTTAAATTCGTTGCCGTCTCCGTGATGGTCCTAGAAGTTGCATCTTTCCTCGTCTTTATCTTCGGAACACTCGGAGCGATAATAGGAACCTATAGTGGGATATCAACCACAGACTTTATTCTTCTTGGATTCGGAGGAATATTCGTAGCTCTCGTCCTCATGGCTGCTGCTGAAATCCTTCAGCTAACTATGCGCATAGAGTATAACACGAGAAAAGAGAATTCCATTCTCAAGAAGATGGCGAGCGCTCAAGCAGATGAGGTCAAGGCAACTCGAAGTGTAGCTGCTGCTCTCCGGAAACCTGCACTAAAGAAGAAAAAAGCTATTGTTCGAAAGCCGATAAAAAAGAAAGCTCCTATCACGAAAGCTACAGTAAAAAAAGCGAAAGTGAGAGAGGTCAAAGCCCGGAAGACATAAAATCCCTCTATTGGTACAGATCTTCAGACGACGAGATGAGAATCTCGTCGTTTTTGTTTCCGTCTGCAAAAACTACAGCCGCATTTCTGACCATAGCAAGAGGACAAGATTCAGTACTCTCCCCCATGGCAAGGTTTGCAGCCGTAGCGATACTGTCAGCGATATTCAGAGAGCTGTACTTGAGTATATTACCAAAGAGGTCTTTCGTATTTTCTAAACGCTGAACTGGCTCTATACCATCTGAAGATACTGACACAGCAAGTGTCCCCCTTCTCCCGGGAACGCACACCGAGTCGATCATGATCACTGCTAACTCTTGGAGTTGAAAGTGATCCATTACTCTCAGCCGTAAAGAGTTCACAGATTGGTAAGGATCCTTAGGCCAGGTTATGGCATGATTGGAAGGAACGTTACTGGTGTCTACTCCCGCATTGGCACAATATATGCCATTCTTGAGCGTGAGCAGCACCCATGGGCTCTCAGAGACGAGCTCGTCGGCCTCATCGAGTACTAACTGAATAAGCTGAGGACTGGTGTTTATGCGCTTTGCAATCTGCCTTGCTTCTTCTTCAGCTTGTATGGTGTTCAAATCTACAAGGTTTGATTCGAAGTAGCTGATTATTTTTGAACTGATCACCAAGATGTCTCTATTTCCGATCTCATAATTTGCCAAAGAAGTGATAACCCACTCAAAAAGAGATGTTTGGGTTGGGTACTCGACCCTTGAGGTTGGCACTGGGGTGATGATCATGAGATTTGGTGAAGAAATTTTCGAAGCTGGTCTTGAATGCCGCTGTGGTCAACATTCGAAAAATCTGTTGTGTCGATGCGGAGCAACTCTCCGGGAATGTCTAAAGGCTTCCAGACGCCATTGAGAAGTAGATCTTCTTGCTCTTCTGCGACTGCTTCATCGCAATGGCCAGGATGTCGTTCTTTTTTTTGAACCCGATCAACAAATCTCTGATAGAGAACTTTCCCATCGGCTTCGCATAATATCTGAAAGTACTCACAGCCATGCACCCTTTGCAGTTCCTGAAATTTTTTTGAATCGTATTGTTCTTTAAAATTGCTTTCGAAGATGAGGTTTTGCCCAGCTTTTAAGAGTTGTTCCAAGAAGGGATAGAGTATCGAATAGCTGCAATTACCGACCTTCTTTGACCAAGCCCGGTCTTCGTAACCCAGTTCTTCGAAAATGGTTTCTTTAATGACATCTTTGTTGAGGCAAACCAAACCCAGCTTCTCAGCGAGCTTTTGGGACAGTGTGGTCTTTCCCGTACCTGGAAGCCCATTGATAATGATGACCTTACTCTTTTTCATGAGTTTTACTTTATAGAGCCATTATACAAAACATTGCTTCACCTGGGAGCTAAAATGTTTATAATGGTTTGGCTGTAGAATCAGCACTATGCCCGGGTGGCGGAATTGGTAGACGCGCACGATTCAGGTTCGTGTGAGCCTAGCTCGTGGAGGTTCGAGTCCTCTCGCGAGCACCATCTATATTGCAGCACCTTCTGTAAGGACAATAGTTTTCTTCTTTTTGACGAGGATTGTCTCAATAACAACTGCCCCAATGATAATAACTCCTCCAATCATGACTGAGGCTTGTGGGACTTCAGAGAGGAAGAATACAGCTAAAAGGATGGAATACAAAGGCTGAAGATTCCAAATAATACTTGCCGTTTTTGCTTCCACCCCCTCAAGTCCTTTCAAAAGCATTGTATGAGCTATTGCTGTCGTAAATACTCCCATTATCAAAAGATATACTCCATCCCTAAGACTGATCTCAAATAGTGATTCCCAGACAAATGAACTCAAAACCAATGCAACTACTGCTAGTTGAATACACATTATCTCTTCTCCGTTGTACCTCCTTACAAACCTCTTACTCATGACATTTCTCAATGCAAAGGTGAGTGAAGATACCAAGCCCCAAAGCACTCCCTGGAAAATATTATTCTCAACTGTAAATTCTGGAATAATAAACCCTATACCGACAAGGATAAGAATCCCTGCAATAACATCCCAATAATGTGGAAACCTCCTTTTCTCTATAGCCTCAACAAGTGCGGTTAGTATTGGAGTAGTGGCCAACGCCAGCATCCCGATTGCTACTGTTGAAATCTGTATAGCATAGAAAAATGAAACGAAATGAATAGTTAGAAGAACTCCCAACAGAATTATCCATTTCAAATCATGACTATGAATAGTAAATACTCTGCCACGCTTTGACTTTATATAACCGGTCAAAACAAGCATCGATATATAGGCACGAAATCCTATGATTGCTGCTGCAGGCAGAATAATAAGTTTTGCGAAAAGCGCGTTGAAAGCCAAGATGAATGTGGAAATATGCAGGAGAATTAAGCATTTATCTTCCTTGTTCATCATGATCTTATTGAGATTAAAATGACGATTAGACTGTATTGTAACCGAAAAAATTCTCCTGGTCTAGAAATGGATTTTATAACTTTAGGTAATGTTACTCTCCAGATAATGAAAAGTGGTTGCGGGGGACGGATTCGAACCGTCGACCTCCGGGTTATGAGCCCGACGAGCTGCCACTGCTCTACCC
>CAYGRJ010000086.1:0-5123 GCA_964352285.1 uncultured Candidatus Peribacteria bacterium | reverse complement strand
AAGGTCAAAAACAAAGAACTCAAAGAGTATCACCAACAAGCCCTTCTCTTTATGAAGGATCACAAAGACACCAGCTTCCATCATATCCCAAGAGCGAAGAACAAAATGGCAGATCAACTCGCCAATGACGCCATGGATAAGGGAAAATAACAGGTGAGATTTACCACAACAGGATTCGTCAAAAGGCTATCAACTTGTTATGGTGAAAACCTCTAAGCGACAGCATGACGAATTCAATCAGTGGCAAAGCATGGGAAGTTAAAACTCCTCTCGATTCGAGATCACTCTTCGAAAGGCTTGGAGATCACCGAGATATCAGCACGGATAAAGACCTGCAGTTCTACAGTCCCTGGCTCCTCAAAGACATGGACAAAGCTGTAGAACGAATCAAAAAAGCCATAGATGCCGAAGAACGGATCATGGTCTTTGGTGACTATGATGTGGACGGCGTAACCGGATCAAGCATCCTCTACCTCGGGATGAAAGATTTGGGAGCAAAGGTATCAGTGAGACTACCACATCGAGAAAAAGATGGTTATGGGCTGAACACGAAAGTACTCGATGAGTGCAAAAAGTTAGGGGTCAGCCTGGTCATCACCACAGATTGTGGGATATCGAATGTCAAAGAAGTTGCCTATGGCAATGAACAAGGACTCGAGATCATTATCACCGATCACCACAGCATACCGCCGGAAATACCAGCAGCTTATTGTATCCTGAATCCTCATCAAGAAGGATGTGAATATCCAGAAAAGCACATCTGCGGAGCTGTAGTAGCCTTCAAGCTCCTCCAAGCTCTCCAAGAGAAACTTGGAACCAGTGACCAAACAACCAGCAACCAGTATTTAGATATGGCTGCCTTAGCTACCGTCGCCGATTGCATGCCCCTTCGTGGAGAAAACCGACTGATCGTCAAAAAAGGACTGCTACAATTCGAACAAACTCAACATCGCGGACTACGAACACTCATGGACAGCTATGACCTGAAAGGAAAACCACTCAACAGCTATCACCTAGGATTCAACATTGCCCCCTGTATCAATGCAGCAGGTCGCCTAGAAGATCCCTTGATAGCCTTCAAAATGATGATAGGTGACACTGAAAAAGCATTAGAACTCAGGGGCATCAATGAAGAGAGACAGCTCATCGTGCTCTCTGCCCTAGAAGAAGCAACAGCACTGGTAGAAGAAAAATACATCGACGACCCAATCCTGATATTCTGGGCAGAAGACTGGCCACCAGGAATAGTAGGGCTCTTAGCGGGAAGACTTACCGAACGCTTTCACAAGCCCAGCATTTGCCTAACACACCACGAAGACAAATATGTAGGCTCATGTCGCTCCATACCAGAGATCAACATCGTAGAGGCACTCCAACGACACGAAGACCTCTTCATGAATTATGGAGGACATGCGCAAGCAGCAGGATTAAGTATAAAAGGAGACAAACTCGAAGAGCTCAGAAAAAGGTTGATAAAAGATATAGGAGCATGGGTAAAAGAAAATCCCATAACCCCAAAGATTTATGTGGACACAGAAATTACAGCAGATGAAGTCACCCTGAACAGTATCCATGAGCTCTCTCAACTAGAACCCTTCGGCATGGGAAATCCAAAGCCAAAACTGCTTCTGAAAAACCTAAAAGTGAACGAAACTCGTGTTGTCGGAAAAGAACAGAACCATCTGCAAGTGTTCCTCAATGATGGGAAAAGACAACATAAGGCCATAGCCTTCAACATCGCGGAGCATTCTGAAGAAATCTTGAAGATGAAGACTATTGACGTGGTCTGTCAGTTAAACAAAAATGAATTCAGAGGGAACACCTCGGCAGACATGATCATTCAAGATATAAAACCCAGCAGCTATGAATAAGAAAAACTACAGACTCCCGACAAATGAAGAAATCAATACAATGACATTAGTGGAGTATATGGAAAGACTAGGACTCTCTGATCCCCTCTTCTTCAGTCTTCTCCTCCAACCTGAAAACCTCGACCAAGTTCAACAAGACGAACTCAAAAGATTAAACAATAAGAAATTATCTGAATTGTCAACGAGTACACGAGGAAGTGTTGTCATCGCACTCTTAGAAATCAAGCGGATGAAGATGCAAACTGATAATCTTCAATCAGGAGAACAGATCGGTTCAGGGAGTTCATGGAGGATCAGCTCAACAAGCAAAATGAGCAGACTCACAGTACAAAGACCAATAACACTACAGCACATAAACTTCGAGGAAATATCAGATCATCAAACCCTTGAAGAAATTTTGGGAAACCAGTGGCAAAAAGTCTATGATGACTTCAGAAGCATTGGTGAGGCAAGTGCAAGTCTCATGAAGAAGAATCAAAAGAAAACCTGGAAAGAAGTCGGTACACATTTCCAAGGAATGCTCAAAAGAACCATTAGAAAACGCATCAATAAGGAACGAAGAAACAAAGCTTCATAACTTTACAAGAATTGATAAAACTCATCTCTCCAAACGAAGCTATCGAGGCAATGAAAAACAAGAATAGTATTCTCCTCGATGTTCGCACTACAGAAGAAATTGAAATGTGGTCAATAGAAGGATCACTAAAAGGTGAACTTCAATATCTCTCACCAGAAAGTCTGAAAGAAATAGGACTCTCTGAAGATCAACATAATGCCCCCATCATCATTCACTGCCGATCTGGTGGACGAAGCATGCAAGCCTGCATAATGATGGAAAAGTGGGGATTTACAGATCTCACAAACCTCGAAGGAGGAATCAAAGAATGGTACAAAGCTGGTCTTCCCATCCTTGGGGTAAGTGAGTTATAATAACAACGATCTAAATCAATCATCATGCAGCACATCCTTTCAGCTGATCAGTTCTCCTCTGAAGAACTGTTGGCGCTTTTCGAGCAGGCAAAAGAGCTCCAAGAATCAGAAAGCATTCCGCAAGCACTCCTAGGGAAAATACTAGTGACCGCCTTTTTTGAACCCTCAACCAGAACACGACTCAGCTTCGAGTCAGCCATGCTTCGCCAAGGCGGACAAGTCATATCGATTACCGATGTGAACAGCACCTCATTAAAAAAAGGAGAATCCCTCCAAGACACTGCCAAGATCCTGAGTATCAATAGCGATATCATCGTCGCGAGGACACCTGAAGCAGGTATGGCAGCAAAACTAGCTGAAGGAGCATCAGTTCCAATTATAAACGCTGGAGACGGTACTGGGGAACACCCCACCCAGCATCTCTTAGATCTCTATACCATCTGGAAAGAACGAGGAAGCATAGACGGACTCACCATAGGGCTTATGGGAGACTGCAAAAACAGTCGAGTACTCCGAGGCATGGCCAGAATGCTCTGCGAATTCGACATCAAACTAATCTTCATCTCACCAGAGGAACTCAATATGAAAGAAGACGTCAAACAATACATAGAATCAAAAGGGAGAAGCTACCAAGAAGTCAGAAGCCTAGAGGAAGTCATAGCTGATCTCGATGTGCTCGACGTGAACAGGATTCGACACGAGTACTTCGAAGATCAAGAGCGAGCAAAAGAGATCGGGAAACAATTTATCTTGGGCGCCGATATGGTCAAGAAAGGAAAAGAAGAACTGATTGTCTTAGATCCCCTACCAAGGATCAATACCGTACAAGAAGACGTTGATGACCTGCCACAAGCCAAGTACTTCGAAGCAGCAGAAAATGGTGTGTATATGCGCATGGTTCTGCTCCGGAACGCTCTGAGCTAGTTCATGTAAATGTAGACAACAAAAAACAGGGTTGAAGCCCTGTTTTTTTTTATATATATGCAAAACGATAAAAATCTAATCGAGATCCTCACTCAGGTCTTCATCATCAAGATCAAACTCAAAATCAAATTCAAAATCTTCATCACCATCGAAGACGACGTCTTCTTCGCCTCCACGTTCAATCTGCATATCAACCAAGTCCTCTTGGTCTTCTCCACCGTCAATTGTGGAATGTTCAGGAATCATAGCTTCTAAAAAAAGGACAGAAATGATCATTGATCTCTTTATTATACCACAAAAAGTGTAAGATTTGTAGCAGCGTAAAGCACTAAAGTGAAGGGAGGACAGTACGAGGATCTATGTGTTCACCATCTCGGAGCACTTCGAAATGAAGGTGAGGACCAGTCGTGAGTCTTCCTGCTCCTCGCGTCCCAATTGCTCCCCCACTCAAACCGACGACTTGACCACGCTGGACCAGATCACCCTCTTCTACTCGGAAAGAAAACAGATGACCATAAACCGTCGAGTAGCCTCCTCTATGAACGAGCTGCAAGTAACTGTAGCCACGCTCACCCCCATCATGAACAGTAACCACACGACCAGACAGTGGGGCTTGAACAGGTGTAAGCTGCTCGGTTGGTATATCGACAGCATTATGATCCAATCCAAAGCGGGAACGGTAATCAGGATCCTGAAATTCAGCAGAAATACCCAATAAAGGTGATACTGGCCAAGCAAATGCCTCTTGGAGCTGGTCACCTAATACAAAGGAAGTCCCCTGTGACAAGTCACGTATACGTGCAAGGATAACATCCTGCTCCTCACGGGCAGTGCTAAGTAAGGACTCGAAAAACTCTTCCTCTTCTAATCGATAGCTAAAGAGCTCACGCTGATACTCTTGTTGCTGCTGTAAAGATGCAGAGCGTGAAATCAACTGCTCCACAGTAAGAGCAAGCTGTTGTTCTGATTGTTGCACTTGCCGTGAAACCAATTCCATATTCAACTGCTGATTCAGCAAATCTTGCAAGACAAGAGTAAGCTGATCTTGAACTTGATCAGCCAAGTACATCTGGAAAAGAACTTCAGAAGGCTGAGATGCACTCGAAAACAGTTGGAAAATATGGATTTGAGAATCTTCACCGATACTTTGAAGACGAAGACGTAAGAATGCTCCCAATAAGTTCTCAAATTTTATCTTCACGTCCTGGACTTCCAGACGGACCAATTCGAGCTGGATAGCCATTTTCTGTGACAGGCTTAAGAGCTCTGCTTGCTGTTGCTTGGCAAACAATTGCTGCTTCTCCAATGTCTCCATTTGAGCTTCAAGGTTCTGAATCTGAGATTCCAACAAGGACAAGTCTTTCTGAAGGGGATTCAGAACCGTTTCGACTCCTTCTG